>JBPOHA010000071.1:0-19823 GCA_052036095.1 Bacillota bacterium | reverse complement strand
TAGAAAATGATTGATTATAATGTAGTTTGCCAAAATAATAATAATCTTACTCAAGCTGAATTGATGAGTCAAATTCAAGATTATAATTTTGCAATAACCGATCTTGCTTTATATCTTGATACTCATCCTTTTGATCAAAAAGCTGTTGCTCTTCATAATGAATATTGTAAAACATATAGAAATTATGTTGAACAGTATGAAAGAATGTATGGTCCCCTTTCTATCTTCTGCCCTGTTGGAAGTTGGAAATGGATACAAAATACTTGGCCTTGGGAAGGAGGAACTAATAACTAATGTGGACTTATAATAGAATGTTACAATATCCTATAAAAATAAAAGAACAAAATCCTACTCTTGCTAAATGGATTGTTACTCAATATGGTGGTCCTGATGGAGAGCTTGGTGCTTCTTTAAGATACTTATCTCAAAGGTTTGCTATGCCTGATCAAAAAGCAAAAGCTACTTTAAATGATATTGGTACAGAAGAACTTTCTCATCTTGAAATGGTTGGAACTATTGTTCATCAGTTGACTAAAGATTTATCAATGGATGAAATTGAGAAAGCTGGCCTTCAAGCATATTACACAGATCATGGGCTTGATGTATATCCTCAGTCATCGGCAGGTGTTGCCTTTGATGCAAATGCTCTTGCTTGTAAAGGTGACCCTATTGCAAATCTTCAAGAAGATTTGGCTGCTGAGCAAAAAGCTAGAGCTACTTATGAAAAGCTAATAGATTTATCTCGTGATAATGCTGATGTTGTTGACGCTTTGAGATATTTAAGAGCTAGAGAAGTAGTTCATTTTCAAAGATTTGGTGAGGCGCTTCGTAATGTTCAAGATAAACTTGCTGATAAACGTTGCTATAGTCTAAACTAATCTAATATCAGTGTTATTTTAAATTATATTAATTTATATCAACATTATTATATTTTAAATTATATTATAGATTAGATTATATTATATTATATTTTAAATTATATCAGTTTTGCTATATTATATATAAAAAGTCCCAGTTATATTAGCTGGGATTTTTAATTTTTTAATTATTTTATTATTTTATTTTTTATTATTTTATTTTTTATTATTTTATTATTTTAATTATTTAATTTTTTAATTGTTTAATTTTTTAATTGTTTGTTTTTTATTTATTACTACATCTTTATTATAAATTGCTATAATAAAGCAATTATTTCTATGCTATGTGTTTACATCAGTAGCTTTCTTTGAGCAAAATACTAGATTAGTAATACTAAGTGGTTCCATACTTTCAAAGCCTAGTTGAAATTCTAGTTCTATTGATCCACCATCTGCTATTGTTCCATTCCAACTAAATGATGTCATTGATACTGAATCTGTAGTAATTGTAGTCGTTTCTGAACACCATGCATTTTTGTCAACTAATCCTGACTGTGTATTAAATGAAACTGTCCATGCAGTTTTGGCTCCATCGTTGTTGTTTATTTTTATTTTAAGTTGATACCATTTTAAATTTCCTGCTACACCATTTCCCCATGAATTACCAGGAGTCCATGTATATGTGCTTTTTCCTAGTGGTGGCCATACTCCATTTGCTGTTCCATGAATTGTAACTTTTTCTGTAAAATATGCATATCCTGCAGCCATCATTAAAGAACATATAACTGCTATTATTGCTATTATAAATATTGGTTTTTTTATAGATCTTTTATGATTTTTATAATTTAAATTATAATTTTTACGCATATTTTTAATACTATACTCCTTAATAATTTTTCTCTAATTATTTTTTTAGTACAAATCTATATTCTATCTTACTGCTTATTACGCAGAACCAAGCTTCGTCATTATTTTCAGACATCCAATATAATACTGGCTTATAAAGTTCTTCTGATAATTTTATTAATTCTCCAAAGTCTCGTACATCTATTGTGTTTTCTTGTTCTACATCTATTTTATTTTTTACTACTACTATTCTATCTTCACAAGATTTTAATATTCTATTTATTTCTAGTTTAAATTCATTGCGTATATTATAATAAATCGCTGTTTTAGCTTTTATTACATAGATAATATAAATTGAACCTATCATTATTGTAAGGTTAAATATTATTGCTATTATATTGTAATTTCTCTTTGTTGGTATTGTATCTTTTATTGACTTAGTATTGCTATCTTGAGTGTTGCCTTCTACTTTTGCTACTTTATCACCCAGCGTTACTGAAATTTTATATATATATTGATTTGGTATATCTTTTTCATTTATTGACGTGTCTGTATTTACAGTTAATTTTATATATAAATAGGCATCTATTGTCATTCCCATTGATTGCTTAAAGCTTTTTACTTCTTTATGATATTTTTGATAATCTATATTTAAATTTTCATTAATGCTTATTTTTCCACTTTCTTCTTTATCTTCTACATCAACTAAATTATATGTTTTATTCCATATATCATACGTTTTTCCATTGCTCGTATAGCTTGCTCCTATTATTGCATCAATTTTGTAATTGTATTTTATCACAGTATCTTTTGATGATGTATATTGATATTTAATATTAGTATCTATGGAGTCAATTAAGTCCGATAGATATGTCTGTCCTGCAGGTAAACTTTCTTCATCTATAAAATTATTTTTTGTAATATTTACTTTGTAATCTATGTTATAGTTATTAGAATAGTTATATATTTCTTTTTCAAATTTATTACCATTTTGGCTAAAAATATTAGTATAAAGTCCAATAAAAGAAATAACTAATAAGACTAGGCTTATCAATATAATAATTGACCTAGTAGACTCATGAAGTTTTAATTTAGTATCGTTTTTTCTTTCTTTGTTTCTCTTCATTTCTATCTTTTCCTTTTAGTCATTCAATTTTTCTTATGTTTAGTTTTTAAAATCTTTGTTTTTTATTTCTACTTTTAACTTTCTATTCTCACTTATTTGCAAAATTTATTTTCCAGTTTCTACTTCTACTGACTCTTTGCTACTTAATGAGTGTAGCCATACTGCTGGTGTTGCTATATATGGAACTTTAAATATTACTTTTCCTAAAATTTGATTTTCTCTTACCTCTTCTGCATCTGCTGAACTATTTGCATCTCCTTTTGTTGTAAATATATATTCTCCGTTTCTTTGGTCTTTTTCTTGTACTCTATGTATTACTGTATATCCTTGCATTTTATATTGTACAATATCTCCTACTTCAATATCATTAACATTACATTTTAATATAATAACTGCATCTCCTACATTTATCTCAGGTTTCATACTTCCTGATGCAATTCCTACTGGCTTTACTGGAAATATACCTATTACAAACCATACAAGTGCTACTGTAATGATACAAAATGGTATAAAACCTTTTGGATTATATTTTTCTCTCTCAATTCCATCTAAATGGAATCTTGTATTTTTCGCTATGTGATATCTTGTATATAATAATAATGCTAGTGGAAATACTGAGTTTAACATTGATTCCAAAATCCATGGTGCATTTGGTAAAACTGGTGATGTCCATAATGCTAAATAATATATCAAATTATATATAATACATGGTATATAATCTGCTTTTAAAGATATATATGTGAATAATATGTTTTTTACTATAATTGGTATAAGTTGGTAAAATATGATCTTAAATATAGTATACATACTTGGATCTGAATTTATTAGTCCAAATAATTTTATATCCCATATTGAAAACAATATTACTAACAATGTAAATATTAGATTTACATCATTTTTATAAACATTTCGGATTAATTTATATCGTATATATTCTATTGAGCAAAATACTGTTGCTATTGAAAATAAATTTAATATTATGCCTCTAAAATCTGTTGAATATGGATTTTTACCATACCCTGTAAATAGTCCTGAGACTAAATATATTACAACATAAGTAAGCATAGTTATTAAGACATATTGAATTATGTCTTTCCTATATTTTTTTGTGTTATATGGTGATAATATAAATATTTTAAATACAATTACTATTAGAATAAAAGAAATTGGATTTATTATATATGTATATATATTTCCAAGTCCTGATAAATAAAATTGGTTTATAAAAAAATATCCTAATAATAATGCAATTATTGCTATCGTAGAATTTTTTGATTTTTGCATTTTTCACCTTCACTATAACTATTAATTATTAATAAATAATCAAAGAAGGAGTTTTTAATAATTTAAAGACTCCTTGTTGATTTATTTTTATTATTCAGCGTCTGTATGAGCTGCTGTACCATTAAATATTGCTGATGTGTCTTGTGTATATTCAATATCTAAATTAAATGTAATTCCTGTTTTTTCTTGAGCAGTTAATTCTGTTGTTGAATTAGCATCCCATTCTACTGTAAAAGTTAATGTGCAAGTTTTTCCAGCTGCAATTGTTGGATGTGCAGTTGTTATTGCGTCAAGGCCTTTAATCTTAATATTTGTACTTCCTGTAATTCCTGTTGCAGTTACTTTGCTAATTTTAGCTGGTATTGAACCTGCATTTTTAATAACTGTAGTGAATTGTGCTCCAGCTCCTGGATATGCTAAGTCTTTAACTGCTACTGTAAGAGTGTTTTTGTCAGCTGATATTGTAGCTGTTGTTCCGTCAGAATTAACTCCAACTTTGCTGTCTACTGTTGCGCTTAAAAATTGCATATCAAAAGTACCATTTGCATTTGCTGTACCTGTGATATGTAATGTATCACTAAATGCTGCATAGCCTACTGCTAGTGCTAATAGTAATACTATTAAAACTATAATTAGGTATCTTTTTCCTTTTTGATTCATTGTTTTTTTCATAATATATAAACCTCCTTAAATTGTTTATTAGCTATATAATAAACCTTTGATGTTGTAAAATCAATTTCATATTCTATACATTTCTGTTACTTTTTGTAATATTTTTGTATTTTTTGTAATATTCTGTTTTTGTAATATAAATGTAATGAACTTATCATTAATATGAAATATTTTTTGTTTATTTGTATGTTATAATTATTTTGTGTTTTATTATGGAAATATTTTGAATATTAGCATTCGCTTTTATTTAATTTTTACAGTTTTAGAATACAATATTAAAAGATTTTATAATTTTAATTATCATAAATAAGATTAATTTTGTTTTAATTTATCTTAGTTTTTTATTGATATTTATATATTGTTTGAACTTTTTATATAAGTTTTTTTGGAGGATTTTATGCAGAATTTATTTTGTAAGCTTAACATATTAAGCGATTTATTTTCTGAGAATGATTTTGATTTTCTATCAAATATTTCTTCTACAGAAAAAAATATTCAATCTAAAATTGATAAAACTAGTCCTTTAAGAGAGAGCTTAGTTTCATATATTTCAGAGCTAAAGCTTTCTGATGCTCTTACTAGTAAAGAACATTCAGATTTGTTAAAGGCACAAAGAGCTTTAAAAAAATTGAATGCAGTAATTTCAAATTTGTATGACTTGCAAAATGAAATCCAAGAAATTGAAAAAAGTATTTTGAATGTAATTTTTAAGAAGGAAGAACATGAAATTTCTGATGATGAATTGAATGAAGCTGTTAATAAAATAAAAGATGATATTAGAAAATATGATACTTTTTTTAAAACTTCTGATTCTGTTAATAACAGTTCGATTGATTTGGTAAAAAAATTCTTAAAGAGTTCTAATGTACCAAATAGAAAAAGTTCAAATGTTTCTAGTATTATAGATAATAGTATCTCAAATAATAATAGTATTGCAGATAGTAATATTTCAAGTAATAATAGTATTGCAGATAGTAATATTTCAAGTAATAATTGTATTGCAGATAGTAATATTTCAGATAATCTTACTTTAAGAATATCTGAAAAAGATAATAAAGTCTTTTTGCCTTATTCAAAAGATGAGATTATAGCTTATGTTGAAGCATACCCTAATGTTTATAAAGATGCTCAATCTGTAATAGACCGTGATTTTATAGTTAATTTAAATTTCTATTCTAAGCACCCTGTTCTTGCAAGATTTAGAGAAACATATGCACTTTTGCATGATCGTGAAATGAAATCATTTGCTGATTCTTTAAAAGGTGCTATTGATTTAATGTTTAAAGGTGAAATAAATCCGGCAATCATTGCAGGATTAAAATCTGAAACTCAATTAAATGAATTTTTAGGATGTTTGCAAAATAATGACTTAGATAATTTTAAGCCTTTTAAGATTATATTTGAATTTAATCCTAGTAAAATTTATTTAGAAAATAATTAAAGAGGTAGTTTCTCCATTTCTTTGTCTAATTCTTCAAGAGTTATAACTTTTCCATTTTTTATATCGTTTTCACTTTTGATTAATTTTGAATAAATATATGAATTATATAAAGTATCTTCACTATTAGTAGTTTCTGGTAAAGTATTTACTTTTTCAATTAAATTTTGTTGAAATTAAAAAATAAAGAATTAAATTTTACTTTAATTCTCTATTTTTTTAACCTTGAATAGTTATATTCTTAATTATTTTTCTATTTTATCATTTTATTTTAATATATCTTTCATATTTGGCAATACGAAATTATATTCTCATAATTCCACCAATTACTTGGCTATCTTTGTCTAATGGTAAAATTTTATTTCCACCAGCGATAACAATTTTATCACCTTTGCTTAGTGTTCCTTCTTTTTCTAATTTCTTTATTCCTTCTTCAATAGTTGAGTCAATTGAAGGTGCTCCATTAACAAATACTGGCATTACATTTTGGTCTAATGCTAATTTATTGTATGTCTTCTCATCGTCTGTTATAGCGATTATTGGGCAAGCTGGTCTATATCCTGATAATATATTAGCTGTTTCTCCTGAATGTGTATATGCTACAATTGCTGTTGCTTCAATATCTTTAGCTGTTACACAAGTAGAATATGCGATATTTGATTTTAAATTGTCTTTATCAGCAGTATATCCCTTTGAATCAAATCTCTTCCAATAATTTAAGTCAGCTTCAACTGTGTTTGATATTTTTACCATATCTTGAACGCACTCTATTGGGTATTTACCCATAGCACATTCTCCTGAAAGCATAATACATCCAGTTTGATCATATACAGCATTTGCAACATCGCTTACTTCAGCTCTTGTTGGTCTTGGGTTAGATGTCATTGACTCTAACATTTGAGTAGCTGTTATAACTGGTTTTCCAACTTCATTACATCTTCTTATGAAACGTTTTTGAACTACTGGAACTTGTTCCATTGGTATTTCAACACCCATATCTCCACGAGCTACCATTATACCATCTGTTATAGCTAAGATTTCTTCAAAGTTGTCAATTCCTTCTTGGCTTTCAATCTTAGATATAATTCCAATCTTTTGTCCACCATTATCATCTAATAATTTTCTTATTTGTCTAACATCATCTGCTCTTCTTACAAATGAAGCAAATATATAATCAAATCCTGCTTTTACGCCCTTTGATATATCATCTATATCTTTTTGTGCTAATGCTGGTAATTCAAGTTTAACTCCTGGTATATTCATAGTTTTTCTTGAACCTAATCTGCCTGTATTTTTAGCAACGCAAACAATATCTTGTCCTTTTATTTCTTTTACTTCAAATTCTATAGCTCCATCATCAACTAATATTGTTGAACCAGCTTTTACATCTTTATATAAATCTTTATAACTTACTGTAGTTTTTGTATTATTTCCTATTATTTCATCATGTACAAATGTAAATTCTTGTCCTTCTGATACTACTACTTTTTCATCTCCTGATTCTAATTTTCCAGTTCTAATTTCTGGTCCTTTAGTATCTAATGCCATTGAAATTGGTATATTTAATTCTGTTCTTGCTTCTTTTATGTTCTGTATTTTTTGTGCATTTTCTTCATATCCACCATGTGAAAAATTAATTCTGCAAACATTTAATCCAGCATTCATAAGCTTAATTAACATTTCTTTGCTTTCACTTACAGGTCCTATTGTTCCAATAATCTTTGTTTTTCTAAAATCTTTCATTTTTTTATATTCCCTTCTTTTTTTGTAACGTATGCAATTATATCATTTATTTTCTTATTTATCAACATTTTTTAACAATTTTTAATTTAAAAATTTTTATTAGATTGCTTCTTTGCTTTTCTATTTCAAGTTAATTTTATATTTTCTCTTGATAAAAGAGTTCTATATATAGAACTCTTCTACCTTTTTCTTATATAATTACTTCTTTAATTCTCTAAATTTTATATTAAAGATATATCATTTTAAATTCATTATATCTCTAATATAAAATATCTAATAAGAAATTTCAATCTGCTAATTATAAACTATTTTGTTGCTTTTGCAGTTGTCTTTTTTGCAGTTTTTGCAACTTTAGTTGTTGGAGCTTTTTTTGCTACTTTTTCTTCACTCTTTATTGTTTTTTGAGTTTCTTCAGCATATACACTAAGCTTCTTTTTGTCTTTTCCTATTCTTTCAACTTTCATTGTTCCTGTAATTTTAGCATATAATGTGTCATCGCTTCCAATTCCAACATTAGTTCCTGGGTGCATTTTAGTTCCTCTTTGTCTGAAAAGAATATTTCCAGCTTGAACTAATTGACCATCTGCTCTTTTTATACCTAATCTTTTAGATTCACTATCTCTTCCGTTATCGGTACTTCCTTGTCCTTTATGATGTGCCATGTGTTTTTCACCTTCCTTTTCTTTTAAATATCTTTTTTAATGAGCTTTATTGAATTTTCTATATTATAAAATATCTCAATAAGCTCTATAAATTTTCATTTTGCTTTTAACTAAGCTAATTTGATTGATTTAATCTCAACCTTTGTATATGGTTGTCTATGTCCTTGAGTTCTTCTGTAGTTTTTCTTTGCCTTATATTTATAAACTATAACTTTTGGGCTCTTTCCTTGTGAAACTACTGTTCCTTCAACTTTACAACCTTTTACGTATGGAGTTCCTACTTTAACTTCTTTGTCATCAGATACTAAAACAACGTTATCAAATGTAACTGTTTTTCCTTCTTCTGCATCTAATTTTTCAAAGAATACTTGATCTCCTTCTGATACTTTGTATTGTTTTCCACAACTTTCAATTATTGCGTACACTCTTAGTGCACCTCCTCTTCGATCATACTCGCTAAGCATAAATGCAAGGTATCATATTAAATATTTCTTTCATAATTTCTTTAACTTTATTAAATATGTATCAATTATTAGAAACATATTTTTTATATAAAAATTAAAGCATTAATATCTCAAATACTTTATATGAATTTAGTCACCCGACTTAGGCGGTTTACAGTAATTAATTATACAACAAAAGTGCTGACAATGTCAACACTTTTTGAAAATTTTATGTGTCTATTTTTGAAAATTTTATGTGTCTATTTTTTTAAGTAAGTTATTTAATTTTACCATTTACAATTTATTTTTCTTCAAATATTTTTTTGAATTCTTCTTCATTTATTTTTTCTTTTTCTAGAAGGACTGTTGCTACTGCATCTAATTTATCTCTATGAGCTGATAATATAGTTTGAGCTTTATAATATGCATTTTCTAATATTGCTTTTACTTCTTTTCCAATCTCATCTTCTAAGTTGTTCCCTAATAATTGTAATTGTTGATATGGATCGTCATTTAGATTTAATGACATTGGTCCTATTTTTTCACTCATACCATATACTGTTACCATGTCTCTTGCAATCTTCATAGCTACTTCTATGTCATTGCTTGCACCTGTAGAAATATCATTTAATGCTAACTTTTCTGCTGCACGTCCACCTAATAATGAAATTAATTTTTCATCCATTTCAGTCTTTGATACATAGAATTTGTCTTCGCTTGTTTTGTACATTGTATATCCACCAGCAACACCTCTTGGAATTATTGATACTTCTTTTACTATATCTTGTGTTGGTAAATATTTGCTTACTACTGCGTGCCCTGCTTCATGATATGCTGTTAGTTGTTTATCTTTTTCTGACACAACTTTATTATGTTTTTCTAGTCCTACTGTTACTTTCTTTACAGCATCTTCAATATCTTCATTTGATATTGCTTTATGCTTTCTATTTGTTGCAAGTATTGCAGCTTCGTTTAGTATGTTTGCAAGTTCTGCTCCACTAAAGCCTGCTGTATCTCCTGCAATTGATTTTAAGTTTATATCATCTGCTAATTTTTTATTTTTAGCATGTAATTTTAATATTTCTTCTCTATCATTTAAGTCTGGAAGGCCTATTGTTATTGTTCTGTCAAATCTACCCGGTCTTAATAATGCTTCATCTAGCATCTCTGGTCTATTCGTTGCTGCTATTACTATTACTGATGTATCTGTTCCAAATCCATCCATTTCTACTAATAATTGATTTAATGTTTGATTGTTTTCTGTGTCTGCTCCATTTGAGCTTGCTCTTCTTGAACCTATTGCATCTATCTCATCAATGAATATAATACATGGTGAAATTTTTTGAGCTTTTTCAAATAGTTTTCTTACTCTTGATGCTCCTAATCCTGCAAATAATTCAATAAATTCTGAGCCACTCATTGAAATAAATGGCACGCTTGCTTCTCCTGCTATTGCTTTTGCTATTAATGTTTTTCCTGTTCCAGGTTTTCCACAAAGTAATACTCCTTTTGGAACTTTTGCACCCATAGCTGTATATTTTTTTGGATTTTTTAAGAAATCTACTATCTCTATCATTTCTGCTTTTTCTTCGTTTAAACCTGCTACATCTTTGAATGTAAGTTGGTCATTTGATATTGCTGGATCATATACTTTTCCTTTGTCTCCAAGTCCTTGCATTTGAAGTAATACAATAGCTAGTGCTATCATTATTAATGTTGGTAAAAATGATATCAAACCTTGTAATGCTGTTAGAGCAATGTTCTTTTGATTTTGTATTAATTCTACATCACTGCCATCTTTTATTTTATCTTGTATTAATTCTATAAATGCTTGTGTATTAGGAACTATTGATATTTTTTTATCTTCATCTTTTACTTCTTCAGTTGAATTTTCATTCTGTACAGTTTTATTTTTTAATTCTTCGTCTGTTTTGTATATTAATTTTACAGTAGTGCTACCAACTGTCATTTCTATTTTTTTAATTTTTCCACCATTGATGTCTTTTATTAATTGAGTATATGCTACTTTATTATCTTCTTCTTTTTTGTTATTTTTATAGATGAAATATCCTGAAACTGCAATTGCAATAATTAAGGCTAATGCAATAATAGCTTTTATTGAATTTTTCTTTCCATTTTTTTTATTATTGGGCTTATTTTCTTGTTTGTTTTTATCTGACATTAGGTCCTCCTATTAAAATTATCTGTTTTATGTATTTTAATTTTATATTTTTTTATTATCTTGTCATATTATTATTTTTATTATCTTGTTATATTATTGTTTTTATTATCTTGTCATATTATTGTTTCATTTTTAGATTTAAACTTATTTCTCTTCAAAATTTTCTTGTGGTATTGGTGCTTTGCCTTTATCTTCTTTTTTACCTAAATCTTTTTGTTTCCTTCTTTTTTCATTTTTATTGTCTGAATCTTTATTTCCTTTATTGTTTGTAGTATTTGAATTATCTTGGTTGTCTTTTTCATCTTTTTTATTTTTTTCTTGCCCTTCTGGATTCTTTTCTTCTGGATTCTTTTCTTCTGGATTCTTTTCTTTTTGATTCTTTTCTTCCTTCTGCTTTTCTTCATCTTTTTTATCAGTATCTATTTTTATTGTAGCTACTATTTCTTGATTTCTCTTATTTTGCTCTGATTTTATTATTAATATTGCAGCAATTAGATAAATGTATGAAACTAGTGTGTACATTATTTGAAAGTATGGCATTAAAAATCCATTTAATGCTTGTACTGTTAGATAGATTAAACTTAGTATGGTTGGTAATGTAATTGCTGAAATCGACATATTTAGTATTGGGATATATTTTAAATTTGTATGTAACAATTTTGCAATTATAATTCCTAACAATGATAATGCCAATATATTAATTATTGTACTTATTAAATTTGTAAGCAATTCTGCTACAAATACAATTAACATTATATTAATTATTATATTTTGCTTTCCTGTCCCTTCTAATTGATTTAATATGCTTTCTTTGGTTATTTCATCTTCTAAATGATAATATGTTTCAAAGTCTTCATAAGTCTCGGTCATTTCTGAACCTGTAGAATATTTTATATAAATATTTTTCTTTAATAATACAATTACATTTCCAT
Source organism: Bacillota bacterium (assembly GCA_052036095.1). Lineage (GTDB taxonomy): Bacteria > Bacillota > Clostridia > TANB77 > CAG-508 > CAG-793. Next base: position 7,638 of record JBPOHA010000071.1, on the reverse strand, counting down.
TATATTCTGAGATTTCTTGTTTAAACTTTTCTAAATCATCTGAATTATCCATTATTACTTTAATTTTAGCATATTCAGTATATTTAGTATTTTCTATTCTTACAGTTTCTGTTGAATCTAATGTAAATTGCTTGTCTTTTATTTCGAAATTTGGAACATTTTCTTGTATGTAATTGCATGCTTCATCAATCATTGAATTGATTTTGTATGTAAGAACAAATGCCATTATTAAAGCAAATATTAAGAATAATTTTAGAAGATATAATATAGCTCTCCCAATTTTTTCTGTTCCTATTATATTATACTTGTCTATATCTTTTATGCTCATTACAAATCTTTTAGCAAAAGATAGTTTTATTTCATTTTCCATTATTATATCTCCTATTTTTTTGTTATAATTGTTCCAGTAGCCGTATCTTTTATATTATATCCATTTTCTTGTATTTCATTTCTTAAATTATCTGCTTCTGCCCAATTTTTTTCTTTCTTAGCTTGATTTCGTTTTTCTGACATTTCTAAGATTTCTTCAGGAATATCTTGATTTTCATTTTTACTTTCTTTTAAATATTTGTCTGAGTTAACTATATCAAGTCCAAGTGCTTCATCAAATTTTAACAATAAGTTAGCAAAATCGTTTGATTTAGTGTCATTGCGAATTATATCCCATATAACGCCCATTGCTTGTGGCATATTTAAATCATCATTTATTGCTTTGTGAAATTTCTCTTCATATTCATTTATAATTTCGCTTGAAATTTTTTCAGTTCCTTTAGTATGTTTTATGTAACCTTCTCTTAATCTATTTAAAGCTTTCTGGCTTGCAGTTACTCCTTCAAATGTAAAGTTTAACTTTGTTCTATATTGTGCACTAAAACAGAATAATTTGTATGCTAATGCTTCTATTCCTTTCTTTTCTAAATCTGTTATTGTGTAAATATTTCCTAATGATTTTGACATTTTTCCACCATCAACTAATAAGAATGCGCAATGCATCCAATTATTTGCTGGATTGTGTCCAAATGCTCCCTTGCATTGAGCTATCTCGTTTTCATGGTGTATTGAAATATGATCTTCTCCACCTGTGTGTATATCAAATTTTTCACCTAAAAATCTTCTTCCCATTGCTGAACATTCAATATGCCATCCAGGATATGATTTTCCCCATGGACTATCCCATTTCATTATATGATTTTCTGGTGCTTTTATCCATATTGCAAAATCAGCAGGATTTCTTTTCTCTGGATCTACTTCAATTCTAGCTCCTGCTTCTTGCCCACTTAGATCATTGTTCGAAAGTATAGGGTATTTGTCTAGTTTTGATACATCAAAATAGATTCCTGTACTTGTTTCATAAGCATAACCATTTGCCATAATCTCTTTTACCATTTCTAGCATTTGTGGTATGTTGTCTGTTGCTTTAGTTATAGTATTTGGTAAATCTATATTTAATTTAGACAAATCTTCAAAAAATACTTTTGAATAAAATTCTGCTATTTCATAAGGATTTTTTCCCTCTTTTTTTGCAGCTTTTTCCATTTTATCTTCACCAGTATCTGCGTCAGAAGTTAAATGTCCAACGTCTGTAAGATTCATTACGTGATTGAGCTTATAACCATTATATTTGAACATTCTTCTTAAGCTATCTACAAAAATATATGTACGCATATTCCCAATATGGGCATAGCTGTAAACCGTTGGTCCACAGCTATATATACTCACATTATCCTTTGTTATTGGTTTAAATTCATCCTCTTTGTGCGTTAATGTATTGTATAAATTTATTTGCATACATCCTCCATGAAATTTTTATTATATTAAAAATCGATTTGATTTTATATTATTCTTTAATTATACATGTTAAATATTAATATGTAATAATTTTTAAAATATTTTTAATAATTAATTTTCTGTTTTATTATTTGTTGTTGCTTCATTTTTTGTTTGGGTACTAGTTGATGTATTTGTATTCGTGTTTGTGTTAGTTTCTGTATCAGTCGTTGTATTTGTCGTTGTATTTGTTGTTTCGACTTTTCCATTATATGAATTTACTGTTATTGTTATTTCGGATTCTTTTGGAGCTGTAGTTGCACTTTGTTTTAATACTATTCCTTTAACTTTTTTGTCATCATCACTTGTAACAATTTTTATTTTAAATCCAGCAGCCTTTAATGTTTTTTCTGCTTCTGATTGTGTTTTCCCTACTACATTTGGTACAGCTATTTTTGGTGCTGTTGCATGAACATTGCAAGTTGTAGTTGGGGCTTCTGTTTCTTCAAATTTTGGAGACCATTTTGCATTTTTTTCTGTATCAATAATTCCTCCAAATACCTTTTCCTCAGTATCAGTGCAATACGCTGTTGCAAGTAGCCCTGTTTCTTTGCAAATTTTAACAGCTGTATGTCCTTCACATGTTTCTGGAATATTATCTTTTGAGAATATTTCAGTATATGTGTCTGTGCATGAGTCTGTAGCTTTCTTTCCTGTCAATTTGCATATTTTTACTTGTACTATTCCGTCTGGCTTTTCAAAACTTGTTGCTTCTTTGCTTTCATTTATTCTCTTCATTGTTGGGAACCATATTGCTGATGCAGGATTTGACCCTCCAAATGATAATGTACCACCTTTTCCATTATAATTGTACCCATCATCTGCTCCGTACCAACATGCTGCTGCATAATATGGAGTAAATCCACAAAACCATCTATCAACTGCACTATCAGATGTTCCTGTTTTTCCTGCTACACTCATACTTCCTAAATAACCATTATATGCGTGTGCCGTACCACCTGTTTGACTAATTGTTCCTGTTAGTATTGAAGTTTCAATATATGCATTTTGTTCAGACATAACCCTCGTTTTTTCTTGTTTCGCTTCCATTATCGTAGTTCCATTTTGATCAACAACTTTTGTGTAAAAAGTTGGTGTAATATATTCTCCTTTATTTGCAATCATTGCATAGCCTGCAGCCATCTGTATTGGTGTAACACTTGCTGAGCCTAAAGCTAGACTTAATCCAGTTGATGAAGAATCTATATTCATTCCAATTTTTCCTAAAAATTCTGTTGATTTATCAACACCAAGTATTGATAATAGTTTTACTTCTGGAACATTTAATGAATATCTTATTGCATCTCTTATGTTTACAATACCCATATATCCATCGCTTTCATCATTTTTAGGTGAATAATTTCCATTAAAAGTAGTTCTAACATCATTAAATAATGTTGATGCTGTAATTGTTCCTGTTTCAAGTCCTGGTGCTATACATGCAAGTGGTTTAAATGATGAACCTGCCTGTCTAGCTGATGTTGCTCTATTAATACCTAGTGTATCTTGGTTTTCTCCTAATGCTCCTACTTCTCCTACTATATATCCAGTTGATGGTTCTATTACTACCATTGCTGATTGCCCTTGTTCACCATTAGATGCTTTCTTTATATATTTTGATTTTGTATATTCATCTTCAATGATGTCTTGAACATTTTGGTCTACAGTTGTATAGATTTTGTATCCACTATTTGTTACTACTTCTCTTGCTTCTGAATAGCTTAAATCTTCCTTAGTTGCTAATTCATTTGCAATCTGATTAATAGCTGCTGTAGTATGAAATGACATAGTATTAGATCCATTTGATAGCTCACCTTTTTCAAACTTAAGTCCTGACTTCGTTTCTTCAACAGCAGAATTATATTCATCATCAGTAATTTTTCCAAGTTCATGCATTTTCTCTAAAACTGTTAATGTTCTAGTTTTTATTTTTTCTTCGTTTTTATTAGAATTATCATAAGGTGAATAGTTATTAGGTGCATGATTTATACCTGCTATAAATGCTGTTTGAGCTAAATCTAATTCACTTGCTGACTTGTTAAAATAAAATTTTGCGGCAGCCTCAACTCCTCTTACTTCTAATCCTGATGAACTTCCTAGGTAAATTCTATTTAAATATCTTTCAAGAATTTGGTCTTTAGTTAACATTTTTTCAACTTGTGCAGCCCTAGACCATTCTCTTATCTTTCTTTCAATGCCTTCCAGTCCAGACCTTTCATCATCATTCATAGTAATCTTTACTAATTGTTGGGTAATTGTACTTCCACCAAAAGAACTTTTTCCGCCACTTAGCACATATTTAACTGCAGCATGTAATGTTCTTATTATATCTATTCCTTGATTTGTGTAAAATCTTTCATCTTCTATTGCTATAAATGCATCGGGTAATTTTCCCATCTTGCTTAGTTCAAGCTTTTGGTTTATTTCACTTCCAGTTAGATTTGTTATTACATTTCCATCTTTATCATAAATAGTTGCTCCTGCGTCACTTAATAATTGCTCTTTTGTTATTGCCCACTTATCTGTTTTAAATATAGCTATAACTCCAGCAATTGCAACAATTATTAAAACTAGTATCATAATAAAAAATATCTTTAATACTAATCTTAATTTCTTATGTTTTTTAACTTTCTTCTCTTTTTTTTCTTTTTTACCTTTTATTTTTTTATCCTTCTCACTCATTTTTTCCTCTTCTTTGAAATTAGTTTTTAAGTCCTTTTCTTCTGTTTTATCACTTGATTCCACTTTTTCTTCTGATATCTCTTTATTTTCTATCTCATCAATTTTTTCTATATTCTTATTATCTTGGTTTTGGTTATATTGATTTTTCTCGTTTTCATCATCTTTTGCTTCACTACTCTTGCTTTCGTCATCTTTTATTTCATCATCTTTAATTTTATTTTCTTTTGCTTCGTTGTCTTCTATTTCTTTTTCTTGACTTTCTTTATATTTTGTTACTTCATTTTTATATTGCTCTATTATCTTGTCTACCTCAGTCTTTTCATGTTTATTTTTTCTTTCATCTTCCATATATTAAAACTCCTTCTGCAATTTTCTATGTATTACAGTTTATGTAATGTATGATTTTATTTCAATTTATATTCATAAATATATGTTTATATTATATTACAAAAAAAATAATAATACAACATTTCGTTGTAATTATTATTTTAAATTTATTAATTATGTGAATTGTAAAAGTAAATGCAAGTTATTAAATAAGATATTACATTATTATATTATTATATTATTATATTATTACATTATTATATTATCTTTTATATATTTTATATTTTACATTTTATATATTACATATTCTTATAGCTTCTACCATATCTTTTACTATTTTTCCTTCTATAATAATATACATATTGTTTCTCATCTTTCTATAAATGTAATCTGCCATTTTATTATATGCTATTATTATAACTTCATTTTTGCTATCTAATTCAATTATCATTTTTGCTTTAGCATATTTTTTCTTTTCTAGCATAAATTTATAGTCTATATCACTTATTATTTTTCCACTTATAAAACAATAATTCATTTTATTTTTTTCCTTTTATTATAAAATTCGCTCTATTAGTATATTCTAAGTATATGATTGTTAGTTCATTAATTAATTGTTATATTAAGAATCTATACTTCTACTAATACCAATAGAACTGATTCATATTTACCTTTATTAGGAAGGACTAAATCTCTTTAATACTAATACTTCATTGAATTATTTCCTTAAAAATAACTATCTAGAAATGTATTAGAGTGACACGAAAACCTATATTGTCGTTAGAATTGCTCGTATTGTTGTTGTTCCTGTTGCCTGCTGGATTATCAGTGGCGCTGTTGTTGTAATTGCCTCCACGATTTACGCAAGGATTGTTAGCATTGCTATAAGACTTTCGATTTAGCCCATAGTTTTTAATTATTTTTTTTTATTTTTATTCTTATTTTTCTTTTTTAAAATTTCAGTGTACTATATTTTCAGAAATTTTAATATAGTTTATTTTTTAGATTTCATTGCATTATATTTTACCCAAATATGCTTTCTTCTAATTTTCTTAACTTTGGCTCTGTTATATAAAATGTTGTATATCCTCCATGCTTATATGTTCCATTTTGTAGCTTTTGTAATAACCACTTAATATATTCTTCTTGCTTTAAATTAAATAATATTATATCTTTTTTATAACCTTTTCCTTTTCTACTTAATATGTGAGCTTGCATTAACTTTTCATAGCTTAAATTTTTATAGAATTCATTTCTTATCCACTTTGCCATAATGCTTTAAAAGTCCTCCTACTATTTTACCTAGCTCACCTATTTTATCTATTGATATTTGAAATTTTTCTTCATTTATCCATCTTATTTGGAGATAGATATACACAATATTTAGATTTATAAATATATAAGCACATTGACAAGTAAATATAAAAAAAGTAGCATAAATTTTATTCAAATATGCTACCTAAGAAAAAATAATTTTAAAAAATGTACACACTAATCTTGACAAACTCATGTACACACTAATCTTGACAAACTCCACTCATAGGACTGCTATTCGTGCACTCTTTTTGACTCTGGTACTCCTATCTTTTTAGTGTACCTTGTCAGCGTTCAGCGCTACAAGTATAAAAGTGGACGAAAACCAATGTAGTCGATAGCAACGCTCCAAAAGCGGTTGATACGACTAGCCGTACAGTAGCTGCTGTTGTCGCAACGACCTCCACGACAGACGCAAGGACGGCCGGTGCCAGACTCAGACTCCGTAGTCCATTCCCACACGTTTCCTGCCATATCGTATATATTACATTGAACATCTTTATTTGCTCCATCGGTTGCCATTCCTGTATTTGCTAAACCTGCTTGTAATCTATCTTTATTTGCATAATTTGTATTTGTTCCACATTTTTCTATATATACTATTGCTGTATCCCATGCATAACTGTTTACTAAATCACTTGTTACATTTGCACTATACATATTTCTTGCTATTTCTGCTGCTTTATTTTGTGTTATATAATTCCATACTTGTTGATTTGATTTTATTGTTAGTTTTCCATTTGTATATCCTGTCCAATTTGTACTTGGTGCTGTTCCATTTGACCAACCTGTTGTATCTAGTGTTATATTTTCTGTTACTCCTGCTTCATATCTCGCTAGATAATATCCTCCATTTTCTCCTACACTTGTAACAAAATTTTCTAGGCTTTTTGCTGTTGTATTTCCATAACTACTTGTTTGTAATTCATGATAATAAGTATTTATTGGTTTATTTTCTGTATAATCGCTTCCTGCTTGTACTAATTTTGGTGTTCCATCTGTTGTTGAAAATGTATATCTTCCTAATTCTATATCAACTGTTTCTGTTGCACTTTTCTTTATTTCTTTTCCTACTGGAATCCATACATATTGATTACTATTTGTGTCTTCTATTACTACTCCTCCTGCTACTGTTGTTGCTGAATCACTTGCTATTTTAAATCCTGCTGGTAATTGCACTTCTACATTATTTTCATCATATACTGTTGTTTTTGACGTCGTTGATTGTACTGTCCCCTTTATTGCTGATATTTGTGGAGTTTCTGGGGTGCTTGTTGATTGTTCATCCATCCATCCTTCTATATAATTTAAACTATTTGTTTCATTTGCTGTTGCTTCTTGATATTTTGCTGTTGCATTTTTTGATTTACTTATTATTCCAGTGTTAAATGCTATATTAATTGATACTCCTGCCAATATCAATAATACTATTATCGTTACAACAAGAGCTATTAATGTTATACCTTTTACATTTTTAATTATCTTTTT
>JBPOHA010000004.1:0-1715 GCA_052036095.1 Bacillota bacterium | reverse complement strand
TCCACTTTAACATCCAAATAAATCTTATAAAATCCAAAAAATACCTAAAAATCGAGCTTTTTAAGTAATAATTGTCTAAAATAGCCTAAGTCTATCTAATCAAATCTATATAAAATTGGTACATTATTTGGTACATTGATTGATGTACCATTTTGCGATGTACCACTAGAGGTAAAAAATGGAAGATTATAACTTACTAAGCGATATTCAGATTAGGAAAGCAAAGCAAGAAGATAAAGAGTATCATTTATCTGATGGTGCTGGATTATCTTTACTTGTTAAAACAAATGGTTCTAAATTATGGGTAATGAGATATACATCTCAAGTTACAAAAAAGGGAAGGAAAACTTCATTCGGTAATTATCCAAAAATATCATTAAAAATGGCGAGAGATAAAAGAGATGAATATATCAAATTAATATTTGATGATATTGACCCATTAGAAAAGAAAAAAGAAATTGTGGCTTAATGAAAAAAATGGGTTGCTAAATAATTACTTTTTATTATAATTGTTCAAATATTCATCTATCAATTTTATCTTTCTTTTTTTAGCTAAAACTTGGTGTAATTTCATCAATTTTTTCATATGAGTAAGCACTCCTCTATCTAAAGCGTTGGTAGTATTTGGAAAATCTAATTTTCTAAATTTTATTGCTGGAGTAATATCTTATCTTTTTGTTATTGATGTAGGAATATTACTAATTTTTTAAATCCCATTTTAACTAGTCATATACATTTTATATAGTATTACAGCAAATTTTTTTATTTATATGTCCATTTATTAAATGTCATTGAGTGGAGTAATAATTTTATAATAATAATTATGGTATATTAAGTAAAATAAGTCTATTACAAAGAGTTTAAAATGGCAAAAGAAGAATCTAAAATAGTTAAGTATCTTGATAGTAAAGTTCAGATAAAAGGAAAACCTTCTGTTGGGGAGAATGTTCCTGTTTATGTAAGACCTGGAGATAAAATTGACCTTGAATCATTAGGTTTGAATTTAGAAACTGCTAAATTTAAGTTGGTTGGTGGAGATATCATATTAGATATCCCAGAGGGAGGTAGTTTTACATTTGTTTCACTTGCTCTAATGGGTTATGGTGATAATGCACCAGAATTTTTAGGTACAGCTGGAAAGGTAGTATCTTTAGGAGCTATCTTATCAAATATTGATGAAATAAATGCTCTACCAATAAATTCTGTAGTTACTAATGAATTCGTAAATATACCTAATGCTACATCTGACCAAGAAAAAAAGAATAAAACAACTGAAGAAAAGAAAAATGAAACACCTCCTCAAGTAATTGTAATAGACAACAATCCTGCTACTGAGGAAAATAATAATATATCTTTAAGTTTGGCAGAAAGTCAATCCCAAGCACCAAGTAAAGCACCTGATGTTGCTCAAACTGAATTTACTTCAAACTCTACAAAAACTCAATCAAAAAAAGCTACACAAGCAGAAAAATCTTCTGTAGAGGGAATTGAACCTACTTTATCATTTGATATTGATATTCAACATGTACAAATAAGAGAAAATTCTACAATCGATGCGACTAATTTAAAAACTTTAACAGTTCATGGAGGAGGAGGTACTGCTTATGCTAATATATATCCTACTGATTATACTGCAGTTGATAAAAGTAAATTAGTTGCTCAAACAAGTCCAGAAATTATAGATTATAGCGATAAGAAAGCTGGAAGTTATGATA
>JBPOHA010000048.1:0-8093 GCA_052036095.1 Bacillota bacterium | reverse complement strand
ATATCAACTTCAGGAACTCCATTATAAATAGTCTTAATATTTTGCTCAGGCATTCCTTACTTGCCTCCATCCTTCTTCTGATTAAGTTGACAGGCCGATGATTGTGTCAAATATTCAATAATGTAATTGATAATCATATTATCAAAATGGTCAATGTTATTGATATTTAAAGCTTTTGCTACATTTTCTTTAGACATTTTTTTGAAGTAAAATAAGTAAATAAATTGATAAGAAATAAAAATATACTTGCGCAAGTATTGAAATATTTTTGTCAAGTTTTGCTTGTAAAATTTCATTTCTTTAATCTTATAATCTGTAGCAAGAATAATAGCTTGATTATCAACTCTCATTTTGCTATTTGATTTCCATTCAGCAAGATTTTCACCTCTACCTTGAATAATCATATTTTCTCTATACTTAATTAATCTATCTAAATCATTATAATTTTTTAGATATGCTCTAATTTTATTTGTTGAAATCTTAATTTGTGAATCTTCATTGGTATTATCCATTGAAATGTTTTTAGCAATATCTCTATATTTTATATCGCTATTTTTCTTTTTGAAATTTTGTTTAAAAATAGTATCTAGTAAATCCTCGCTTGCAAAATTTTCATCATTTGTTGAGTCTTTGTATTTTAAATTTTTTGAAATAAAATTTGAGTGATCTTTTGTATCTTTTTCTTCATCTCTTAAATTCATTTTATTTTTCCCCCTATTAATTATTGAGGTTGATCAGACCTCTATCAGTTAACTTGTCTAAATTATAGGATGGATTATATGTGAAAAACATAAATTTAAAAGAATTTAAAAAATAGTATTAATTTGTAACAATAAATATGAAAAAGTAAAAAAATAGACTTTTAGAAAATTTCTAAAAGCCTTTAAAGACAATAAAAAATGCAAATTATTAAAATTTACATTCTTTTTTATTAGATTATATTTTAAAACTTAAATTATTAATTGCATCTTCAATTACCCCTTGAGTTATATTTGCATGGCTTAATATCATAATATAGTTTAATTTATATACTATTTCATATATTCCAGTAGAAATGTTATCCAATTTAACCATATCATTATGTGTAATATTATCTCTATCTCTAACTGCATGTATAATTGCATTATCAATTTTATATTTATTTATTTCATCCTTAATATTCTTATCTAGACTCTCAATAACATATTTATTAGATTCAAATTCATTAGCAATACTTTTTTCTAATCTTAAATTCGAGTTTGAAACAATAGTCATAAAATGCATAATAAATTGTCTTTTTTTAGCATCTTTTCCTTTATATTTTTGTTCCATTTCTGTTATTTTTTCTATTATTTCATCCTTAATTTCTTTTAATTTATTATCATAATCATTCAATATATCACTATTTTTTTCATTTTTGATAACTCCATAAATAGATTCAAAACAAGAAAAAGTTGCACAATAATCTTTATTTGATAATGAGCCAAAAGGTTTATTATCTTCTGTAATAATACTAAATATGTAATTATAATCTGTCAAAAAGTTTATAATAGGACTTATCTTATTTCCAACACTTTCATATGTTAACATATTCTTATTTATTACTGCATTAATCATACATGGAATATATATTTTCACTGCATTTTCTTTCTCTTTAGATTCTAAGAATATGTCTTTAAAAGATACATTATATCTATTAGAACAAAATTTAAAAAAATTAACCACAGTATTTATGTCTTTTATAATTTCTTCAAAAGTTCTTTCATTATTATATTTTATTTTTAACAATGAGTCATAATTATCAATTGTTATAATTCCATCATCTGTAAATCCTGATCCTTTAATACTAAATTCAAAAATTGTTTTATTTTTATTTAATTCAACTTCTTCTTCTGATTTTGAATCTTTATATTCATGAACTTTTAAATAATTGTCTTCTTTAGGATCAAATTCAACACGATGATAATTGCTATAAAATCTATTAATTGTATCTCCTGTAATTTTTAATGCATTAAATCTTTCTTCTTTTATATTTAATGTTTTAATTTGAGATAATAATATATAACTTGGAATACAAACATAACATCCATTACAATAATATGCATAATCATTTATAAAAAAAACAACATTAAATCCATCTATAGTGTATCCTTCAAAACAACTAATATTAATATGCTTTGCAAATGGATGATTTTCTTCTTCAATTGATATTAATGTTAATTTTTTGTTTTCATATATAAAAGTATAATCTTTAGTTTCAAATGTAATATACCCTTTTAATGATATTTCTTCCATTTTTTTCTCCTATCTATTAAATATATCTAAGTACAAAGCATTAGTTTCTTTAAGTTTTTCCATTTCATCTTCGGTTGGCTTTAATTCTTCTATCATTTTATCAGTAAATTCAACTTTCTTTTTAGAAAAATAGCATTTTCTAATTGATGGAATGTATTGACCGTTAGTAGCACAATAAGTTCCCATCATTAATCCATTAGTTCCATTATTAATATTAATTGTTATAACAGACATTTCTAACCTATTTGCATTCCCTTTATAATTTTCAAATGACATAAAAGCAACAACATTATCTGCTAACATATAACCTGTTAAATATGCTTTATTATCTTTCATATCAATAAAATCAACCCTCACTCTATCAGGTTTTTCCATTATATCTATTCTATAGATTTCTTTACCAAATTTTTTAGTTCTATAATCAAAAGCATTAAAATATACATATAATTTATTACTCTTGAATGGATTCTTGCTATTTTCTTGATTTTTTACTTTATAATCAGATTCAAATAAGTCTGTAGAATAAATTTCAAGCTCTTCGCAAACCTTATGAATATCTTGTGCATCCATTAGTAAATCGCCATTTTCATATTTACTAATTGTCGATTTTGTTTTTCCTAATTTGGTAGCAAGAGTTTCTTGTTTTAGTTCTTTATATCTTCTGCATTTTTTTAGATTTTCTCCAAATGCTTTTCTATCAAAATTAGACATAATATTTCCTCCTTAATAGTTTCCTCTATCGATATTTTCATTATATCACTATATTTATATTTTTTCAACTTTTCAAAATGTATAACCCTTGAATTCTAAGCATTTTTATTTGATTTATTTACCAAAAAGTGCTATAATAATTATATAGCCTATTTATGGTTATTAAGAGTCTTATTAAATAATTTTAAGATTTTTGCCCAAGCTAAAGCTTGATTGATACATTTTTGGAATCATTCGAGCTTTGGAGAACTCGAATCTTATATATCTGTCGAACAGAATTCCAATATGCATCAATGTAAATAGAGATTTAAAGAAAGGAATTCAGTGAGACATGAAAAAGCCAAAATGTCATTTCCCTCGGAGGAGGACCTGGTTGTTAATAGGACAAAAGGGGAATAAATTTATTCCCCTCATATTTAAAAAATTTTGATTTTATGATATAATAGATTGGTAATTACTATAACTGCTCCAACAGTTATATAATTATAAATAAAGAGCACGAATTTCACTGAATTCCTGTGCTCTTTTCTTATTTTTATAAAGTTTCCATAAAAGAAATATTTTATTAAAATTATTAATTTTATGCTTTTTCTATTAAATTTCGTTTATTTTCATGCTAAATTATATCATAAAATGTCGGTTGTAGAAACTATTGTATCTTCTATGGAAACTTCTGTTTTTTTGATTGTTATTGCAATTTCTCCTATAATCAAATCACAAGATTGATATAAAAGGAGTAATAATAGGATAATGTCAAAAGTCAAATTAGATATAAAACTTAATAAAATTATTCAAATACGAAATATTCTTCGTGAATTAGGCTTTAGTAATTCTCAAAATGGTACAAAATTTCTAAGTAAAGCTATTCTATATGCTATAAGTTTGAATAATGATGTCTTTATCCTTGAGAAAATATATGATTATTTAAGCAAATATTATGAAGTATCGTCTAATAATATTAAACAATCAATTCAATATTCTATATTATCTAGAAATCAATCTAAAAGTAAAGCAAACTTCGAAAAAGTTTTTGGTTATGAATATGATGACTATATCTTTGTTACTAAAAATTTAATTGAGGAAATTACATATATAATAAAATAAGATTCCATTCTAAATGAATGGAATTCTATTTTATTACTTTTTGCTAAAATTAAAGTTCATATTAATTATTAATATAATTATATTCTGCATCATCTTCATTTACTGATTCTTGAACAAATATATCATTTATATCATAATTATCCGCATTTTTTCTCTTTTCTTCAGCCTCCTCAAATTTTTTTCTATGTTCTTTCATAAATTGCATTCTTTGTTCATTTAAAATCATATCAAATATTGGCTGATTTAATAATAATCTGTTAATTAATTTCATATTGTCTTTTAATAAGAATGAGAATACTAATTTTTTATCCTCACTAATAGTAATTAAATATTTGTCAAATAAAGCATCAGCATTAGCCAATAGTAATAACCCATTGTTTATGTCATATGCTTCTTCTGAATTGCAATCTCTAAAAGCTTTTATATGTGAAGCTCTATATAATGTTCCCAATTCATAATAATCTGCTTCTACCCATGTTAATGGACAAAATACTTCATTATCAACGTTTGTATAATTCATAATTTCTTGAGCTAACATATTTCTCCATTTATTTTGTTGAGTTCTAGTTTTAGCCAAATAAATATTATTAGCATATTTATCAGTTGTTGCAATGTTCATTGCAATTTGATTTTGTTTTTCCAAGTATTTTTGCCATTGTTCATTTGTTTCATTTATAATAGTAAAAAATTTAGGATTCTTTTCTAGCATTATATAAACATATTTTTGATTATTCTCATCTGTTCTTATTAAAAACATAATAAAATCATTTTTAAACATTGATCTTCTAAGTTTATGAAATTCAATATCTCCTTCTGTTCCTATTCCATGAATAGCTTCAGATAACTGTATTTCAGTAAATCTATCACTTGATAAATTTACTTTATACTTTTCAAAATCCCAATTGGGATTTTTATTTAATTTTTCTAGTACTCTTTTAGTATAATCAATACTAAAATACTTGATTGTATCATTTACCAAATATACTTTTGCATAATTATTTACAATAGGATGCTCATGTTGTGTTGTTTGAAACCCAATTCTTCTTTCTAGTATTGGCATATCTATAGATTTATAAAAATCATGTGGAACAGTTATATTTGATTGCTTTGCACTTTCAACTTGTTGACTTATTTCGTTTACTCTTTCTAATTCATCAATATTTAAATATGATAAATAATATTTACTAATATCTTGAGTTCCAGTTCTCTTCCCAGCTGTAATAACATCTGAATGAGTGAGATTCTTATATATTAAAGTATATTTGTCTTTTGAATTATTATTAATCAATTCGATTATTGTTTCTGATTTTCCTTCTAAAAAATTCTTAATTTTATCAGTTTCATTTATTACAAAAGCATTTTTCTTAGACTTTCCCATTTTTATAGCCTCCTAAATTTACTTTTTTATAATCATCTATATATTGCATTAAATTTTTTGCTACATTATATGATACATCAACTGTAACTGCATTTCCAAATTGTTTATAAGCTTGTGTATCAGAAACAACTTGTTTCCAATCACTTGGAAATCCTTGTAGTTTTCTACATTCATTAGGAGTTAATTTTCTTAAATTTGATTTACTAGCATCGCAATTCTTTGAATTAATATCATCTGTAAAATAATTATCTTGACTTGCCCTATGCATTTTATGCATTGTTGCAGTTAAAGTTTTAGATATAGGCTGATTAATTGTAGGCTTTACAATATAGCCTTTTGTTCCTTCTCCTAAAATAGTAGGCAACATTTTTTTGCTTATGAAATACTTTGGTTCTACTTTTTCATCTAGTAAATCTTGAGTTTTTATTTTTAATTCTTCACCTTTTGGAAATTCAAAAGGAATATGTTTTGGATAATATTTTTTATTGAATGCTACTAAATACATTCTGTTTCTTCTTTGTGGGATTCCAAAATTTGCGCTATTTAAAACATCATAATTACAGTCATATCCGATATCAGTTAATTCTTTAATTATTCTTTTAAATGTCTTTCCATGGTTATGGTTCATAATATTTTTTACATTTTCTAATACTAATATTTTTGTATCATGCTCTTGGGCTATTTTTTTTATGTAAAAAAACAATGTTCCTCGATCATCTTCAAATCCCTTTAGTTTTCCTAATGTGCTAAATGGCTGACATGGAAATCCGCCAATTAAAATATCGTGTTCTGGAATTCTATCTAATTGATTCCTTATATCATCGCAAATGATTTTTTTACCTACATTAGCTTCATATGTTTCACAAGCATATTTGTCTAAGTCATTTGCCCAAATAACATTAAAACCAGCATTTTCAAATCCTATATCAAATCCCCCTATTCCCGAAAATAAGCTTACAACTTTATATTTCTTTTCTTTATTTATTCTTTCCATCTTTAATCTCCATAAATTCTATCTAATATATGTTTTAAAACACTTACTACTATAGAGTTTCCACTTTGCTTATAGGCTTGTGCTTTTGATACAACAATCTTATAATTATCAGAAAATCCCATTAGCCTATGTGTTTCTCTTGGGTCAAGAGCTCTAATTTTTCCATTCGTTGTTACATAATTATTTACACTTGCTCTATGAGTATTTCCCATAGTTGATAGTAATGCTCTAGCAATCGGTAAATCAATTTCCGCATCCTCATGATAAAAGTTTTTTGTTCCAGGTGACATCACATAGTCAATTAATTTTTGTGATAAAAATAATTTTTTATTTGTTGTTTGACCTTCCTTTTTTAAAACCACCAAATTTCCATTTTTATATTGAACATTTCCTTCTTTTGCATTTTCTAATAATAAATCTTGCATTTTCAATTTTAATTTTACTGGTTCTGGGAAATTAAATTTTTCAAAATCTTCTTTATTTTTAAATCCTACTACAAATAATCTTCTTCTACCTTGAGGTATTCCATAATTTCTAGCATCCAATATTTGCCATTTATAGTTATATCCCAATAAATTGAAGTTATTTTGCATAACTTTCCATGTATTTCCTTTATCATGTGTTAATACTCCATAAACATTTTCGTATATAAATACCTTTGGTTGTATCTCTCTTACAAGCCTTACAAATTCATAAAATAAAGTACCTCTTGCATCTTCAAATCCACCTCTGCTACCTGCTATAGAAAAACTCTGACATGGACTACCACCAACAAATAAATCTATCTTATTTTTAAAGTCACTTCCGTCTAATAATTTTACATCATAGAAGAAATTATCATTTTTTATTTTATAATTTGCTTTATATGATTGTTCTACAAAATTTGTTTTTTTGCTTAATGTTTTATATAGATTAATAACATAATCTCTCTTTTCTTTTATAGATTTCATTTTTTTTACTTTATTAAATTCTTCATCATAATTTATATCTAATTGGATATCTCCATTATCACAAGCAAATTGGATTTCATAATCTAACTCCTTTTGGATAAATGCTTGTTCTATTGCTCCTATTCCACTAAAGACTGTTGCTAATTTTATCATTTAGTTCTCCTTCTTCAAATCTTAATATTTTATATCACATACGCAGGTATTTTTCAATACCTGCGTGTCAATTTATTTCTTCTGTAATTATTGTGTATATTGTAATACAAGTTATTTCGTTGGGACTCTATATCAATATTCTTTTATTACATTTTTATTACATTAATATTATTAAATTTAATTTTGGTAATATGATAAACGATTAACTAATATTTCTTTTATACTATTTATTTATTATTTTACTTTATTATGTCATGCTCTAAAGTGCCATTTTTCAACCAAAATTAACTATCTAAATAGTATTTTTACACCAATCCGACATTTTTGTCTTTTTTTCGTTTAATATATCCTTTATTTCATGTTTTTTATTCAAATTTAATTTCTCATTTTTGGCAAGTTTATTTTTTATAATCTCATAGCAAGCATCTAACTCTATTTTATTGCAATTTAGTTGATTCTCTAATTCTTTATTTTTCTCTTGTAAATCCACATATTGTTCCTCAAGTGTGGAAAAATACTCAGTCACATT
>JBPOHA010000016.1:0-21014 GCA_052036095.1 Bacillota bacterium | reverse complement strand
AATACCTTATATAGTTTATATTTCTCATAATTTGTATTAATTTTCTATTTCAAATAAGTATTCATTTATACGGTTAATAAGTTCTTGTTTTGCATCTTCCATAGACATTCCCTCAATTTGTGCTCCTGCAAGTGTTATATGTCCGCCTCCGCCCAATTTTTCAAGAATTAACTGTACATTTATATCTCCTATTGATCTACCACTAATGTATATAATATCTCCTATTTTACCTAATACAAAAGAAGCTGTTATTCCACTTATTGTAAGTAATTCATCTGCTGCTTTTGCTGCTATAATATTAGCATTTGAATTTGATTTTTCATATGTAGATATTGCTATTGAATCATTTATTTTTTCTGATCTTGATACTATTTCTGATATTGTTTGATATGTTGAAAGATCACTTTGAAACCATTGTTTTACTTTTATAATGTCAACCCCACATTTTCTTAAATATGCAGCTGCTTCAAAAGTTCTTACACCAGTTTTAAATGTAAAATCTTTTGTATCCAGCATGATTCCAGCATATAAAGCTTCTATTTCTAAGTTAGTTAACTCAATATTGCTTTGTGAATACTCTAAAATCTCTGTAACAAGTTCCGATGCTGACGACGCATATACTTCATGAAATGTAAGTATTGCATTTTCAATATAATCGGTACTTCTCCTATGATGGTCAATTACTACTATCTTTTGGACTTTTTCTAGTAACTCTGGAACTTCTACAAAGTTCTTTTTATTTGTATCTACAACTATTAATAATGAATTTTCATTTACAAATTCTAATGCTTCTTGATTAGTAATAAAACTTTCTTGATATTCATCAGTTTTCTTTGCTGTTTCAATAAAGTTATCTATTCCTATCCCAATTTTTTCATTAACAATTTTTGCTTCTTTTCCTAAAGTTCTCGTTAGTCGATATAATCCCATTGCTGAACCAATTGAATCCATGTCACCATTTGAATGACCCATTATTATTACATTACTAGCTTCTTGTATTAGCTCTTTTAATGCATGTGAAACCATTCTTGCTTTTACTTTAGTTCTCTTTTCAATTTCTTGAGTCCTTCCGCCAAAGAATTCATACTTCCCATTAATCTTTATAATTGCTTGATCTCCACCTCTTCCAAGAGCAATATCTAATACTGCTCTTGCAGATTGTGCCTTTTCAATATTATTTTTTCCATCATTTGACATTGCAATGCTTATTGTTGGTTGTATAGTATCTGGTATATCAATCTTCTTTATTTCATCCAATATCGTAATCTTATCATTTTGTGCATCTTGCAATCCCTTTTTCTCTATTATGCAATAGAATGTATCTCTATCTGACTTAATTATTAATGCATTGTATTTTGTAGCCCATTCATAAATACTTTTTTCTATTTGTGCAATTACTTGTGGCTTTAACTCTCCAGAAATTCTTTGTATGATTTCCTCATAATTATCAATCATAATAATACCTACACAAAGGTTTGAATCTTCTTGATTTTTTTCAAGTTTTTTTGTATAAGTTTGATCTATAAAATACAATATAACTGTATATTCTGCTTCTTTTGAATGTGCTGTCTTACGTGATTTCACATAAGATCCAAGTATTTTATAACTATTGTTTTCAATAATTACTTGTGTATCAATATTTCCTTTTTCCTTTTTGTCTGAATTTTCAATATTAACTTTAATGTTTCTTAAAAGCTCTGTTAAATAATCTTCAATTTTAATCTTTTCAAATATATTAACAAACTTTTCACTTTTCCATATAATATTTCCATTTGTCTCAACTATTGCTAGTGGAAATGGTGAATTAATCAACGTTGTTTTTGCAGTAGTGTTTACATTTAATGTTAAATCTTTTAACTGCTCTGATAATTCAGCTTTTCTTCTTCTGCTAGTCCATATTGAATATACTATTAATAATGTATATAAACCAATTACTATTGGTATCAAACTATAATTATATATACATAAAACAATCAATAGAATTGCTATTATTACTAAATATATTTTTGTCTTGGATACAAATGTCTCAGAATTTAAATTATTTCCGTTTGACATATAATTCTCCTTTATTTTTATACATTTTCACACTTTATATTGTACTATTTTTTTTAATATTTGTCAATTAAAACAAGCTTTATTGTCAACCCTAAAAGCTTTTTGCAAAAAAAAAAATAATTATTGCGAAAAGATTAGAATTCCATAACTTTAACAACATTTTAGTATTGTTTTCTATTTTCTAACCTTTTCGAATAATTACTTCTTTCTAATTTACTTTTAAATTAGAATTTAATATATTAGTTATTTCCCTCAGTAGTTTCTGCTTGATCTGGACTTTCTTCGCTTTCCTCAGTATTAATATGAGTAGCTTGATATCTGTCCATTCCAGTTCCTGCTGGAATTAGTTTACCAATAATAACATTTTCTTTTAATCCTATTAAATTATCTGTCTTTCCTTTAATTGCTGCTTCAGTTAATACTTTAGTAGTCTCTTGGAAAGATGCTGCAGATAAGAAACTATCTGTTGCAAGAGAAGCCTTAGTAATACCAAGTAATATTCTCTTTCCAGTTGCTTTTTTCTTTCCTTCTGCTTCTAGTTTTTCATTTATTTCATTTAATTCATTAATATCTATTAATGATCCTGGTAATATTGCACTTTCGCCTGGATCTTCAATTCTTACTTTTTTAAGCATTTGTCTAGCAATAACTTCAATATGCTTATCATTTATATTAACACCTTGATTTCTATAAACTTTTTGAATTTCTTGAACTAGATATTCATGAACACCATTAGGTCCTTTAATTGCTAATATTTCATTAGGATTAATTGAACCTTCTGTTAATGGATCACCCAATTCAATTTCTTGGCCTTCTGATACGCAAACTTTTGAGCCAAAAGGAATTGAATATGTTTTACTGTTGTCATTGCTTGTAACTGTAACTTGTTTCTTTTTCTTAATTTCTGTAATAGAAACTTTACCAGCTATTTCAGTAATAATTGCAAGTCCCTTAGGTTTACGAGCTTCAAAAAGCTCCTCAACTCTAGGAAGACCTTGTGTAATATCAGCAACACCTGCAACACCACCAGAGTGAATTGTTCTCATAGTAAGCTGTGTACCTGGTTCACCAATTGATTGAGCTGCAATAGTTCCTATTGATTCACCAATATTTATTTTTCCTCTTGTTGCCATACTCATACCATAGCATTTACTACATACACCATGATGCGTTTTGCAATTTAGTGCTGAACGAACTTTAACTCTTTCAATACCTGCTTCAACAATTTGATTTGCTTGTTTTTCAGAAATTCTATAATCTGTTGTTACAATTGTTTCTCCTGTCTTTGGATTTTTTATATCATTTAATGGATATCTACCAATCAATCTTTCTTGTAATGTTTCGATTACTTGGTTTCCATCTTTAATTGCATAAACTTCTAATCCTTCTGTAGTTCCACAATCTTCTTCCCTTACAATAATATCTTGTGATACATCAACTAGTCTTCTTGTTAAGTAGCCTGAATCTGCTGTTCTTAAAGCTGTATCAGAAAGTCCTTTACGAGCTCCATGGGCAGATATGAAATACTCTAATGAATCTAGTCCTTCACGGAATGAAGATTTAATAGGAATTTCAACTGTTTTACCTGTTGTACTAGCCATAAGTCCACGCATACCAGCAACTTGTTTTAACTGACTGATATTACCACGGGCACCTGATTTAGACATCATATAGATTGGATTTAAATCATCAAAATTCTTTTGCATTGCATCAGCAACTTCATCAGTTGTCTTTTCCCAAATCTTAATTACACTGTTATAACGTTCTTTATCAGTTATTAAACCACGTGCAAATTGTTTTGTTACTTGGTCAACTTCTTCTTGTCCTTTTGCAAGTAATTCAACCTTTTCTTTTGGAACTTTAACATCATCAATTGATACTGTCATTCCGGCTGTTGTACAATATTTATACCCTGTTGCTTTAATATAATCAAGTAATTCTGCAGTTCTGTCTAATCCATGCTTATCAATACATTTTCCAATTATTTGTTTTAATTGTTTCTTTGCAATTGTAAAGTCAATTTCTGGCTTAAACTTATTTTCTGGATTAGTTCTATCAACAAACCCTAAATCTTGTGGAATTCCTTTATTATATATTAATCTACCTATTGTAGTATCTATTATCTTGTGATCTATCTCATTTCCGTTTTCATCATGTTCTGCTATTCTTACATGAACCTTAGCATGAACTCCTAAATCGTGATTTGCATACGCCATTTCAGCTTCTTCAATTGAAGAAAAATAGTTTCCTGCTCCTTGTGTTCCTTTATTTCTAATTTGCTCTGGTGTATCTAAAGGATCACTATCAACATCCATTGTTAAATAATAAGCTCCTAAAATCATATCCTGTGATGGCTCTGTAATTGGAGCACCATCTGTTGGTTTTAATAAGTTATTTGTTGATAACATTAAATATCTAGCTTCAGCTTGTGCTTCTGGTGATAGTGGTAAGTGAATAGCCATCTGGTCACCATCGAAATCGGCATTAAATGCTGTACAAACTAATGGATGAAGTTTAATTGCTCTACCTTCAACAAGTACTGGTTCAAATGCTTGAATACCAAGTCTATGTAATGTTGGAGCACGGTTTAGCATTACTGGATGATCATGAATTACATCCTCTAATACTTCCCAAACTGCTGGATCTAATCTTTCAACCATTCTCTTTGCAGATTTAATATTATGAGCTAATCCTCTTCCTACTAATTCTTTCATAACAAATGGTTTAAATAATTCTACTGCCATTTCCTTTGGAACACCACATTGATAAATCTTAAGTTCTGGTCCAACAACTATAACTGAACGTCCTGAATAATCAACACGTTTACCAAGTAAGTTTTGACGGAATCTACCTTGTTTACCTTTTAACATATCTGATAAAGATTTCAAAGGTCTTCCACCAGCACCTGTTACTGGTTTTCCACGTCTACCATTATCTATCAATGCATCTACTGATTCTTGTAACATACGTTTTTCATTTCTTACAATAATCTCTGGTGCACCTAATTCTAGTAATCTTTTTAATCTATTATTTCTGTTTATTACTCTTCTATATAAATCGTTTAAATCTGATGTTGCAAATCTTCCACCATCTAATTGTACCATAGGTCTTAAATCTGGTGGTATAACTGGAACAACATTCATAACCATCCATTCTGGCTTATTTCCAGATTTTTTAAATGCATCTACTGTATCTAATCTTTTTATAATCTTAGCTTTTTTCTGTTCGCTAGCTTTAACTAATTCTTTTTCTAATTGATCTGATAATTTATTAACATCAATCTCAGATAATAATTTTCTTAAAGCTTCAGCTCCCATTTCAGCCTTAAATGAATTTGCACCATATTTTTCTTCTGCTTCATGGTATTCTTTTTCATTTAAAACTTGACATTTTGTAAGTCCTGATGTTCCTTTATCTGTAACAATATATGATGCAAAATATACAACTTTTTCAATAGCTCTTGGTGAAATATCTAACATTAAAGCAATTCTATTAGGAATTCCTTTAAAATACCAAATATGAGCAACTGGAGCTGAAAGCTCTATATGTCCCATTCTCTCACGTCTAACTTTTGATTTTGTAACTTCAACACCGCATCTATCGCAGACAACGCCCTTGTATCTAATTCTCTTATATTTTCCACAATGGCATTCCCAGTCTTTTACTGGACCAAATATTCTTTCGCAAAATAAACCATCTTTTTCTGGTTTTAATGTTCTATAATTTATAGTCTCAGGCTTTTTAACTTCACCTTTTGACCATTCTCTTATAGTTTCATCAGATGCTAAGCCTATTTTTATTTGACTTAAATTTTCTAATTCTTCCACTTTGAAAAATGCCCCCTAAAAATTTTTTTCTTTGCTTTATTTGCTACTTAAAGCATTATCTCTTTGCTGAACAAATATTTTCTGCAATGCTTTAAGTGCTTTCAAGCTATTCAATTATTTTTAAACTGATTTTTAACTCTATTTTAATAAATCTTCCATTATTTTCTAATACTACATTTGTTTTAGTGTAGAAATATTATAATTTATTTTAAAATTAATATTCTAAGATTTTGTTAATTATTGTCGTCTTCATCAAATCCTTCATTTTCGGCTTCATATCCGTCGCCTTCGTCTTCAAGACCATCACTAATGTCAACTTCTTCATCCTCACCTAGCATATCTTCTTTTATTAAATCATCATCTGACTCATCTGTTAAATCATCAAATAATTCTTCTGTGTCATCTTCTGTGTCATCAGATTCTTCTTTGCCTTCTTTTTTAGCATCTGTTTCTGAATATCCTTCTGGTAATTCATCTTCGCCTATTACATTATCATTTGGACCTTTAGTGTCATTTATTGTATTAAAGTCAACTCCATCATCTATGTCTTCCTTAAGTTCAATTTCATTACCCTTATCTGAATATAATTTCAAATCTAATCCTAGTGATTGTAATTCTTTTACAAGAACTTTAAATCCTTCTGGAACACCTGGTCTTGGTATATTCTCACCTTTAACTATTGCTTCATAAGTCTTTACACGTCCTACAACATCATCAGATTTTGTAGTAATCATTTCTTGTAATGTATATGCAGCACCATAAGCTTCAAGTGCCCAAACTTCCATTTCACCAAATCTCTGTCCACCGAATTGTGCTTTACCACCTAAAGGTTGTTGAGTAACTAATGAATATGGTCCAGTTGAACGAGCATGAATCTTATCATCTACTAAGTGGTGAAGTTTTAACATATACATAACACCAACTGTAACTGGATGATCAAATGCATCACCTGTTCTACCATCATATATAGTTGTCTTACCATCACGTGATAATCCAGCTTGTTCTAGTAAATCTTGAATTTCAACATCTTTTGCACCATCAAATACTGGTGTTTCAACTTTCCATCCAAGTGCTCTTGCAGCCATACCTAAGTGAACTTCAAGAACCTGACCTAAGTTCATACGAGAAGGTACACCCATTGGATTTAATACTATATCAACAGGAGTTCCATCTGGTAAGAAAGGCATATCTTCTTCTGGAAGAATTCTTGAAATAACACCTTTGTTACCATGACGGCCAGACATTTTATCTCCGACTGAAATCTTTCTCTTAGTTGCTATATAGCATCTAATTACTTGATTTACACCAGGTCCTAATTCATCTGAATTCTCTCTAGTAAATATCTTAACATCTACTACTGTTCCTTCTTCACCATGTGGTACTCTTAAAGATGTATCTCTAACTTCTCTAGATTTTTCACCAAAGATAGCTCTTAATAATCTTTCTTCTGCTGTAAGTTCTGTTTCTCCCTTAGGAGTAACTTTTCCAACTAGAATATCTCCTGGTCTTACTTCAGCACCAATTCTGATAATACCATCTTCGTCAAGATCTTTTAATGTATCTTCACCAATGTTTGGTATATCTCTTGTTATTTCTTCTGGTCCTAACTTCGTATCACGACATTCACAGTTATATTCTTCAATATGAATTGATGTGTAAACATCATCTTTTACTAATCTTTCACTAATAAGTACAGCATCCTCGAAGTTATAACCTTCCCAAGTTGAAAATGCTATTAAAACATTTCTTCCTAAAGCCATCTCTCCATTTTGAGTTGCTGGTCCATCAGCTATTGTATCCCCTGCTTTAACCTTTTCTCCTACTTGTACAATAGGTCTTTGGTTAATACAAGTTCCACCATTTGTTCTCTTAAATTTAAGTAAATTGTATGTAGTATTGCCTTTTTTACCTTTGATAACAATTTCATCTCCAGTAACTTTTTCAACAATACCTTCTTCTTTAGCAAGTACTGTTATTCCAGAATCTTTAGCAGCTCTGTATTCCATACCAGTTCCAACTATTGGAGCTTCTGGTTTTAATAATGGAACTGCTTGTCTTTGCATGTTTGATCCCATTAATGAACGCTTAACATCATCATGCTCCAAGAAAGGAATCATTGCAGCAGCTACAGAAACTAACTCTTTTGGAGAAATTTCAACATAATCAACTTGATCTGCTGGAACTTCTTTGAATTCTGTTACTTGTCTAACTTTAATTCTCTTATTAATAAATCTATTATCTTTATCAAGAGGCTCTAAAGCTTGGCCAATAGTATATTTATCTTCTTCATCAGCTGATAAGTAATCAACTTCATCAGTTAATTTACCTGTAGCTTTATCAACTTTTCTATATGGAGCTTCAACAAATCCATATTCATTAATTCTTGCAAATGAACAAAGTGCTGATATAAGTCCAATGTTTGGTCCTTCTGGTGATTCAACTGGGCATAATCTTCCATAGTGAGTATAGTGAATATCTCTTACTTCGAATCCTGCTCTTTCTCTTGTTAAACCTCCAGGTCCTAAAGCTGAAATTCTTCTTTTATTTGTTAACTCAGAAAGTGGGTTAGTTTGATCCATAAACTGAGATAATTGTGAACTACCAAAGAATTCTTTAATAGCTGATGTAATAGGTTTTGTGTTAATTAATGCTTGTGGTGTAATTGAATCTAAGTCTTGAATTGTCATTCTTTCACGAACAACTCTTTCAAGTCTTGCAAGACCAATTCTAAATTGATTTTGTAATAATTCACCAACACATCTAATACGTCTATTGCCTAAGTGATCAATATCATCTATTTTTCCTAAACCGTGGTCTAAATTTAATAAATAACTGATTGAAGCAATTATATCTTCGTTAGTAATATGCTTTGGAACTAATTCTTCCTTGTTTTCTTTTAATGCATCATATAATTTATCTTTTTCTGTTTTGTCTAAGATATCTTTTAATACTGCATAATTTACAAATTCTTTAATCTTTAAATCACTAATATCAATTCCATCAATAAAGTTGTTAATATCAACTGTTCCATTACCAATAACTGTAGTTGTACTATCTCCAACTGTTACATTTACTGAATTTACTCCAGAATTTTGAATTTGATTTGCAATTTCTCCACTAATTACTTCGCCTTTTTCTATAAGAATTTCTCCAGTTGTAGCATCTGATATTGTATCAGCAGCAACTTGATTAGTAATTCTTTCAGCTAAGCTTAATTTACGATTAAACTTATGTCTTCCTACTTTTGCTAAATCATATCTCTTTGGATCAAAAAATAATCTGTCAAATAATGTTCTAGCAGCTTCAACAGTTGGAAGTTCACCTGGTCTTAACTTTTTATAGATTTCAATTAAGGCTTCATCTTTTTTCTTAATTGGATCTTTTTCTATTGTAGCTTTTATTAGATTTTCATTTCCAAATAGGGCTAATATTTGGTCATCTTTTTCTATTCCGATAGCTCTTAATAGTGTAGTTACAGGAATCTTTCTTGTTCTGTCAACTCTAACATATAAAATATCATTGTTATCAGTTTCATATTCAAGCCAAGCACCACGTAATGGCATAACTGTTGATGTAAATAATCTTTTGCCTGTTTTAGTGTCAAGACTATCTGCATAATAGCAACTTGGTGAACGAACTAATTGGCTGACTACAACTCTCTCAGCTCCATTAATTACGAATGTACCTGTATCAGTCATCAATGGGAAATCACCAAGATAAATTTCTTGCTCTTTGATTTCGCCTGTTTCACGGTTAAATAATCTAACCTTAACATGTAATTTTGTAGAATATGTTGCATCTCTTTCTTTTGATTCTTCTACAGAATATTTTGGATTTTCATCCATGTGATAATCAAGGAAATCTAATACTAGATTTTCTGAATAATCAACTATTGGAGAAACTTCTCTTAGAACTTCTCCTAAGCCTTCATCGATAAACCAATTGTAAGAATCTTTTTGTACTTGAATCAAGTTTGGCATTTCAATAAAATCACCAATTTTTGAAAAAGTCTTACGTGTAGTTTTCTCATGTTTAATGTCTTTAATGTTTGTCAAAGGTAATACCTCCTCTTAAAATTTTTAAGCAGATGTATGTATATATAATTATGAAAAAGTCCTTCTTAATAAATATCTCATAATAATCTTCAAACTGCTTCTGCTATTGGCATCTTGTCAATTATTTTTTTAATATTTACAATTCCTCTTTCTCAATAATTTACATAAATAAAAATAGAAGGCAAAAAAAGGTAAGCCGATATTTCTATCGGATTTTACCTTTTTATATTTATATGGTTATCTCATTATTACCGAATTATTCATCTATTAGCCCTCTAGATTTTATTCGTACATTTAATATACTTTTTTTATTATACTTTTTTTTAAAAGCTTTGTCAATAGATTTTATGCGAAAATCTAGCTATTTATTAATTGGTAATTAGAATTTACTTTTTTCAACTAGAATTTACTTTTTCAATTGACCGCTGTTATTAATTAAAAGTGATAATGTCTTAAGTAATTAAAAGCAATAATGTCCCAAATTTATAAAATATAATTACATGAATTTTTTAAAATTAACCAGATTTTATTTTTAGTCTATAGTCGTACTTGTTCTTCCTTTTCCTAAGACGTCCTCTTGTAAAGACTTCCAAGTATTGCATCCTATAAGGCCATCAACTACTAATCCTTCATTGCTTTGGTAGCTTTTTACAGCATTCAAAGTTTTAGCTCCAAATATTCCATCTAATCCACCAGTTGTATATCCTAAAGTATTTAAATCATCTTGTGCAATCATTACATAAGCTCCTATTGCGCCATTTCCTATTAATGGATATCCGCCAGTTGAACAAGCTGGCACTCCTCTTCTTTTGTCAAAATGAACCCATGTTGGTGTAAGGCTTTGCGGTTCAACATACGACCATATTCCAGATGTTATTGCACTTGTATATAATTGAGTTCTCTTTTGACTTGTCAATGCCTGACCAACGTCAAATGCAAGACCTGCATAATGTTGTGAAAAAGTTCCATGAGCACCCTCCCATGGTCTTCTAAAAGCAAATCCTACTGGAATTGGTCCTCCAAAAGCATATCTTTGGCTGTTCCATGCTACCATCGCTCTTTTTTCTGTCCATAATGTTGAGCTATTGCTTGCACCTCTAAATTCTTTAACAGTTAATGTCCTATTAGTATTATAAGGCATAGCTTCTAACAAGCCTCTATAATAAGTTTCCATTCTATTAGTATCATTGTTATAAACTTTAATTTTTGCCATAATTATTCCTTCATATAAAATATATTTAGATTTTTAAGGATTTATCCATAAACCTTTCTATTATATTTTATGAAGATATGCTATCTTTGGTGAATAAAAATTAAGCTATAATAAATATAATAACTTTATTAGGCTTTGTTTTTTAATTTAAAATGTCAAAAATCTTATTTCTTTGGCTAATTGCTAAATTTGTCTTAATAAAAATCGTCCATTGTTTTATTAGTTTTCTACTCAAACTTTTCAAAATATATATATATATTAATATTTTTATAATATATATGTATATTTTATAAAATAATCGTCAAGAATAGAATTAAATATTATAGAAAGGAATGATGATAAATGGCAAATTTAAGTCAATCTGAATTACAAAATCTTAGGCACTTTATAGGAACTTCGGCAACATGTAATGCAAAACTATGTAGCTATGCAAATAGCGCAGTAGACCCACAAATAAAGCAACTATTTACTAAAGCTGCACAAGAAAGTCTAAATACAAAAGAAACGCTAATATCTTTTTTAGAAAATTAGTTTATTTAAAAATTTAATATACTTTTATAATTTTAGATTTTGTTTAAATAAATTTACTAGAAAATTGCATTAATAGTTCTAATTTTATTGCATAAAAAGTTATTATTGAAAAACACTTAGTTTATAAGGAAGGAGAAAATTAAATATGGATGAAAAATCAATGGTAAATGACACTCTAGGTGGAGTAAAAGCAGAACTCTCTGCTTATCAAACCGCTATATCCGAAACTGAAAATCAAGCTTTAAGGCAAGCTTTTCAACAATTGAGAAATGATAATGAAAGCTTTCAATATGAGCTTTTTAAAGTAGCAGCTTCAAAAGGATACTATGTTCCAGCAGAACAAGCTACAACATCAGAAATTCAAAAAGTAAGAAATGAATTTAAATGTTAATTTCAAAAATTTTATTTTTTAATTGAATTGTTAAAAAAGTGCATATAAAAGTTCCGGTGGATAAGCATTTTGGCTTATCTACCTATTCTTTGTAAGGGGTCACTTTTATAATAGAAAACAAAAAAAGTTGATTTTTGAACTTAATAAAGTTCAATCAAAATCAACTTTTTTCTATAATTTTTATATTAACAATTTAGAATAAATATTTTTTCTTATTACCCAACTAAATAAATTCATTTTTGCATAGCATAAATTTATTAGCAATTATCTTCAAACTACTAGAAAATATTTTTTATCAATTATATACATAATTTTGTGGATCAATTGCCGTTCCATTATATCTTATTTCAAAATGTAAATGATTTCCTGTTGAAATACCTGTTGAGCCAACTGCTGATATGACTTGTCCTTGTGCTACTGTCTCTCCAGCTTGTACATATACTTGGCTGCAATGTCCATATATTATTATAACTGAGCTAGAACAACGCACTACTACACAATTACCATATCCTGAATACGAGCTATTGTATCCTGCTACAAGTACTGTACCAGAAGCTGCAGCTTTTATTGCAGTTCCTTTTGGTGCTGCAATATCCAATCCTTTATGGTTATCTCTTGATCTTGAACCAAATCTTGAACTAATAGTTCCAGAAACTGGTCTAATTAGGGTAATCCCTATATCTGTTTTTACACTAGTTTGAGAATTATCTATGGTTGTAGCAATCTTTTTATATGATGATGTTTCAACTACTGTAACCTTCTTCTCATATATTGCATCAACTGATTCATCTACTGAAGATAATTTAACAGCTTTTGATGCAGTAGCTTCCTTGTTTTCTGTTTCATTTGAATTATTATCTGATTCAGCATTTTCATTTGAATTAGTCTCTGATGCAGAATTTTCATTTGAGTCAGATGCTTCTTTTGAATCATTTTCATTATTTGAATTGTTTTCTGAATTTGAAGTAGAACTTTCTTCTTCTCCATCTTTTATAGGTTTAGCATTACTATATTTTTCAACTATACCTAATGAATCTGAATTTGCACTATCTTTATCTTTTAAAGTATCAACTACTGATTGTGCATCACTAAATGTAGAGACATAAGATTTTTCATTATTATCAGCAGTTATAGCATAATATTTATAATATGATGTTCCTGATGAAGTAACCTTTTCAAGAATTTCATCATCATTTGTCTGAATATTTTTCTTTAATAAACAAACTGTATATGTAGGTAAATTTTCAATATCAACAAATGCTACATCTTGTCCATTCCCTGATGTAATATAATTATTAATCTTTTTTTGCAATGTTACTTTATCATTTGTATAGCCAATAATTTCACCATTAAGGCTAACACTATATGTTTGCTTATATGTTATTTGCAATATACCAAGAATCAATAATATCGCTACAATAAAAATCACAGCTAACTTAATTACTCCTCTTATCCCAATTGCAATTTTTTTAAGCTTATTAATAATAATCATCCTCCATTTCAAAAATATCACTTCTGCTATTTTTCGCATTCTATTTATTTGCAAAATTTATTTTTTATACTTCATATACTATATCAAATATAATTTTATATGTCTTAAATTATGATTTCAAAAAATATAAATTAAACTTTTCATAATATACACTTATTATTTATACCATAAATACATTTTTTTTGCAAGTTTTTCTATTTTTTTTAATGCTCATATATTAAGCATTTCATGGCTGGTAATAATAACCATAAGCTCACGCTCAATAGGTTCAAGTCATTTTCTGATAACAAATTTTAATTTTTATAAGAATATAAAATATCCAATTTTAAAAATATATTTTATATATAAAAACAAAAAACTTCATTCTATTTTAATATTTTACTACTAATTTATTAAATTTTCCATTTATATAATCTTCAAGCTTTTTCATAAATTCATCAGATTTTATCTCTTTTTTTGCTACCATGTCAAGTCCCTTTTCCCAACTTGCAGTAAGTTTTGCATTAAGCATATCAGGCATTGATCCTTTTACAATATCATAAATACATTCGCCTTTTTGAGTAGGTGTAATTATCTGAGTTTTAGTATTAATTGCAATATATTTTATTTTCTCTAACTTTTTAATTATTTCAGCTCTAGTAGCACTTGTTCCAATTCCAGCGCCTTTTATTTGTTCTCTTAACTCCTCATCCTCAATTAATTTACCAGCATTCTCCATAGCTAAGATTATAGAACCAGAATTATATCTAGTTGGAGGATTAGTTTCAGACTCCTTAATTTCCATATTATTAACAATAAGTTTTTGTCCCTTTTTAACATTAAGATTTTCTAGATTATTAATATTTTCATCTTCACCGTCTGCTTCGTTATTCTTTTCCGCTAAAGCACCATCCTTACTATTCATTTCCTTAGAAATACTGTTTTGATTATTAATTTTTAAATCTTTAACATCGGAGTTTTGAGAATTATTAGAATTATCAATTTGTATAGTAGTCTCTTTTATAGGTTGCAAAACATCTAAATATCCTCTAGTAATGCACACCTTAGCACTAGTATAAAATTTTTCTTGATCAATATTAACAGTAATATTTAATTTATTAAATTCAGCAGAAGGATAAAATATTGCTAAAAATCTTTTTACAATCAAATCATAAACATTTTTTTGTAAATCAGGCAATTTATCATAATTTTCGAAGCCTTGTCCAGTAGGAATTATAGCATAGTGATCAGTAATTTTACTATCATTTACATACTTAGTCTTAACCAAATTTGTAGAATACTTTTCATCCTTCATTTTTTTAATAATATTTTGAACATCATCCTTTTTATATCCACGTGCAATTCCATTCAAGTTTTGAGTAATCACCTTTGCAACCGCTGTAGATAAAACCCTTGCATCTGTTCTAGGATATGTTACCAACTTTTTCTCATATAAATTTTGAATTATCTCCAAAGTCTCATCAGGCTTAATTTTAAACCTTTTAGTACACTCATTTTGAATTTCTGCTAAATTAAATAATAAAGGAGCATTTTCCTTTTGTTTACTCTTTTTTACCTCTTCGACGAAAGCCTCTTTATTAGCTAAACTAGCAATAAAATCTTTAGCATCTTTTTCTTTTTTGAATCCATTTTCATTATAAAGAAGTGGTGAATCCTTCATTTTAGAAGAATCCGAAACCTTCCATTCAGCCTGAAACTCAGGATTTTCAAAAGAAGCAGAAACTTTATAAAAAGGAGTTTTTACAAAATTCCTAATCTCTCTTTCTCTATCAACAACCATACCAAGAACACAAGTCATAACTCTACCAACTGATATAGAAGCCTTCTCCTCATTAATCTCTTTTGCGAGCCTTCTTCCATATATAATAGAAAGCATCCTAGAAAAATTAATACCAATTAAATAATCTTCCTTAGCTCTTAAATATGCACTATCAGACAAACTATCATATTCAGAAGAATCCTTAGCCTCTTTAATTCCTCTCTCAATCTCCTCTTTTGTTTGAGAATCAATCCACACCCTCTTCATCTCAGCCTTAGGATTAGGATGAGCCATCATAACAACAAGCCTTTGAATGTACTCTCCCTCACGTCCAGAGTCCCCCGCATTATAAATAGCATCAATATCATCACGTTGCATCAAGCCTTGGATTATATTAAACTGATTTTGAACATCCGGAATTATCTCATACTTCCACTCCTTAGGAATAAAAGGCAAAGTATCAAGACGCCAAAATTTCATTTTTTCATCATATTTATCAGGATAACTCATAGTAACTAAATGACCGACACACCAAGTAATTATCCAGTTATTCGACTCGATATATCCATTCTTTCTTTGACCATTTTCACCTATGACCTTCGCAAATTCCATTGCAACCGAAGGTTTTTCTGTTATCAATAATTTCTTACCCATACGCTCTTTTATAACACAATAATATGCAAAATGCAAATACTTCACATAAATTGTAAAAGTGTAATAATGTACCATACCATAAAATTAAATATACATCCCATAATTATAAAACTTTTAACAATGTGTAATACAAAATTTTTTAGTAGATTAATTCTTATACTAAAAAACTTATAAAAACTTTTTAAACTTAAGTTTATTTTAAGATTGCTAAACTATAATGAGCATAAATCAAGTTAAGAAAGTTTAAACAAGATTTTTAAATATCTGAATTTTTAACTAATAAAAATTTTATAAATTTTTCTAAACTTAAGCTTATTTTAAGATTATTTAATTATAATAAGCACAAATCAAGTTAAAAAACTTAACAAAAAATTTGAAAAAACTTAACAAAAAATTTGAAAGGAGTGATGCTTATACGCAGCTTAAAATTAAATATATTTAGATAATATATAATCCCCTTTAATTTCTTTATATAGTAAGGAGTCTATGAGATAAGGACTCCTTTTTTATTTTTCATATTTTTTTATGTTTTTTTATTTTTCATATTTTTTAACATTTCTTCAATTTTTTTATATTTCTTCATATTTTTCATTTTTTTTATATTTCTTCATATTTTTTTAATATTTCTATTGATTTTAAAATATATTTATTGTATAAATATATTATAATTTTTGAAAAGGGGGAAATTTAAAATGTATAGTTCATCATACTATGATTATTCACCATACACATCTTATTCTACACATTCTTATGGAAATTCAGCAAATCTAGCTACTGCTGGTTTAGCAATTGGAGGATTTATGATTTTCATTTGGATTCTAAGTTTAGTATTAATTGTAATTAAATTAATAGGTCTTTGGAAAGTATTTTCTAAAGCAGGTCATGCTGGATGGGAATCTTTAATCGGAGGACACAATATCTTTGTAGAATTAGAAATGGCAGGAATAAAAGGATATTGGTTTTTCTTATTATTCGTTCCTATTGCTAACATAGTTGTTACATTTTGGAAAGATATTGAATTAGCAAAATCATTTGGTAAAGGTACAGGATTTGGCGTTGGTATGGCATTGTTACCATGGATATTCATTCCAATATTAGGATTTGGTAAGAGTGAATATATGGGACCAACATACCATGAAGCTAATTATAATACTAATATGAATAACAACCAAAACTATAATAGCAACATGAATAATAACAATCAAAGCTATAATAACAACATGAATAATAATAATCAAAATTACAACAACATGAATAATAACAATAATATGAATAATCAAAATTACAATAATATTAGTAATCAAGATTTTAGCAACATGAACAATTTCAATAATCAAGATAATGATATTAATAATAATAATTCAAACAATCAACAATAATTATTTAAATATTAGAATAATTTTTAAAATAAAACATAGTATATATTATTATACACTATGTTTTATTTTTCTCTCAATTAAATATAAATTATTTAATTACTTTTAATAATAAAATTAAAAACAAATTTTAAAATTTTTCAATAAATATATTTTTATTTATTTTGTGCGATTAATTATATTTTTTACATTTAAAATCTTACTATTATCAATTTATCAATTTATTTGGAATTTTACTCAAAAAACAGTTGACATATTTTTCAGATTGTTGTATACTTAGAAAGTCGATACATCGCGGGGTGGAGCAGTTGGCAGCTCGCAGGGCTCATAACCCTGAGGTCGTAGGTTCGAGTCCTACCCCCGCAACCAATTTAGAGGCTTTTAGCCTCTTTTTTTTATGTTTTGTGAAAGTCTGTAAAAGGTTGTGCTATCTGTGTTATATCGATTTAGACTTTTTGGGACTTTTTCAAAATTTCATGGAATTTATGAAATTTGGTACCCAATTTGGTACCCAAAAAAATTTTTTTCAACTTTTGGGTACTAAATGGGTACCAAATTATTTTCTAATTATTGTAATTTCAGTGTATACAGCCTTACAATTTAAACTCTTGTTTGTTTTAATATGTTATTTTATTATCTTTCATACTCATCTTTTATCTTGTTTATATGATTATTTTCTTCACAAATATTATTTGAGTATTCTTTGCCTTCTGCTAATAATTTATCATCTGTTTTAGGTTTTGTAAGTAAGTTTTCTTTCATATAATATTCATTTACTTTTTCAAGTTCTGTTTCTTTATACTTATCAAATACTGATGTATATGTATTTAGTGTTATTGCTACATCTGTATGTCCCATTAGTTTTTGTAGTACTACTGGAGTAACTCCTGCTTCTATTGAACGAGTTGCATAAGTATGCCTTAGGCTATGTGATGACATATGTTCAATTCCAAGATTTTTTTCAATTTTTGCTAAATTAAAATTTATTATTTCTTTATCAGCATAAGGCATTTCATTAGTTGTTTTGAATAACATTTTTTCCGGATTATTTTTTCTTTCATCTGCAACATTCATTTGCTCTACAATATAAGGATATAGTGATGGAGGTATTGGCAAATATCTTATCCCAGCCTTTGTTTTTGTCGATTTTGACATTATAACTCTACCGTTTAAATCAACTGATAATGTTCTATGTACATACATTCTTCTGTGCATCAAATCTATATCTTTTTTACTTAAAGCTAAACACTCTCCTATTCTTAATCCCATAAATAATTGTATTAAATATTCATTTCTATAAGGACATTCTTCTAAAGGTTTACTTGTTATATAATCTACAAATTTCGTTTCCTCTTCCAAAGTCATAGCCCTAATTGGTGGAGAATTTTTTAAACTTTTAGGTCGTATTACTCCAAGCATTGGATTTTTACTTATATAGCCTTTATTAATAGCATAATTAAATGCTTGTCCAAATTGTTCTTTTAATTTCTTTATAGTTGAATCGCTATATTCAACTTGAGAATTTAAGTATCCTTGAATATCATCTGTTGTTATTTCATCAACATTTTTATTTGATATAAAACTTTGCTCTATCTTTCTGATACTTCTGTCAACTCTTTGATATTGTGCATCTGAAATAATATTCATTTCTTTCTTTTTATTTAGATTTAACTTCATAATTTCAATTAGTGGAATACCATTGTGTTCAATGAATACTGGATTTTCCTTTTGATATTGTAGTGATTTAATAAAATCATTTGCTTCTTTTTCTGTTAAAAACATTTTTCTTTTTTCAATCATTTTCCCTAATATATAATCTTTTACTGAGTATCTTGCAACCCATCTTTGTCTATCATTTCTGAAAAATATATTTCCATTACTAGGATTCGTTCTGTTCATCTTCGCATCTCCTTTCCATTTTCCATATCCAATAAGCAAGTATATTTACAGTTTTTGTTTTTCCTAAATTCACAGATGGAAAATCTTCTCTTCTAAAAATTTCATTAGCTTTATTTTCACCTACTTTTAAATCTTTTGCCACTTCCTTAACTGTTATGTTTGCAAAAGGATCAATTTCAGCCTTCTCCACAATTAGTGCAATTAATTGTGACTTATCAATATAATCTTTTTCTTTATTTAGTATTTGATTCATACTTATCACCCCTTGATTTAAAATAATAAATATCACCATTTTTAATTAAAGTTTTATAATCAATATTAGTAACTTTTAGTGGACTAGATGTGGAAAAGTCTTTGGATTTTTCAATTTTTTTATTCATCTTTATCCTCTCTTCCTTTTTTCAAATGATTTTCAACTTTCTTATATCCATTTTCATGGTTCAATTCATAATTATACATATCAGGATATTTTAATCTATCAAAATGTTTTGACTCCCACTCCTTAGAGAATTCTTTTATCTTATCTTTAGAAACTTTTTCAAGCTCAGGTTGTCTATCATTAATATAATTTAAAGCATCTTCCATGCTCTCAACTTTATCATCTTGATAATTTTGATTTAATCTACTCGTAACATCCCATTTTTTAATTATATAAACTCCATTGTCCCAATTATCTGTATCAAGTCTTTCGTATTTGTCTATTCCAAGTGATAATGTTCCACCCATTGTGTTACCTAGGATTTGGCAAAGCCTTGCCCAACCGTAATCATCTGTTTCGGGACTTCTATATTCTTTTAAATCACAATATGCTAATATGCTTTCAATAAAAGACCTGTCCCCATTCCAATGCAAGTACACTCCAATATTTTTATCATCTGTACTTATTACGGCTCTATTTCCCATAATTAAATTTCCTCTCTTCCTTCAAAATTTTTGTTAGAACTTTCTATAAATTGTTTTACTTCTTTAACTTTCTTTTCTTGATTAGATAAATAATCTTCCTTATCTTTATCTGAATTCACAATTTCCATTGTTGCAAGATTTGAAATCATATTTTTCATATTTTCATCATAAACTTTTGATTGTTGATCTAAATCTTCGGCACTAGGTTCTTTCATTAAATCTTTTTCCATATCTTCATATAGTTTTTCTAAATCATCAACATCCTTTTGCTCCAGTTCATCATCAAGCTCCTTTTCTTGCTTTAAAATCGATTTCATTTGTGTTGGAGTATAATTTACTTGTCTATATTTCAAATCAAGTTTTAAATGCTTAATTTCTTCATCTGTTAAACTTTTAAAATTTCCACTTTCATAATCATCATTTGCGATAAAAAAATTCCCATTAATAGTGTCATAATCAAATATGCAATTTGGATATAATCCTAATATTTTTCCTTCTTCATTGCATACTAGCTCTTGCTCTCCATAAGGAACTACTTCAATCAAACCTCCAACTAATTTTTGTTTAGCCTCTAAAGTATCTTCAATTTCAATTATTTCAGGCTCTCTACCTGTTTTTTTATATAAAACTTTTAATTTATTCATAATTTTCCCCTTTACTTTTTTATATTAATATCGTTATTACTTCTTTTTTTATGCCCTCTCAAATTCATCTTTTCTTATTACTCTAAAAATATTTTGATTAATAACTTTTGAATCACATTTTTCAATAATTTCCGCCTTATCATTAATACCTTGATAAGCAAGACCATCTGAAAGTAATCCATAGCTTACTCATCCCTTAGCTCTATCAAAAAAAG
>JBPOHA010000002.1:0-13460 GCA_052036095.1 Bacillota bacterium | reverse complement strand
TCTCAACTTATCAGCAATCATTGCTATAAATTCTGAATTTGTTGGTTTTCCCTTATCTGCTGATACTGTATAGCCAAATATACTCTCTACTATTTTCTGATCTCCTCTTCCCCAAGCAACTTCTATTGCATGGCGAATAGCACGCTCTACTCGTGATGGAGTCGTTACATACTTGTTAGCTATTTCAGGATACAATTGCTTAGTAATCTGATTTATTATTTCAAGATCATTTACTCCCATTATAATTGCTTCTCTTAAATATTGATATCCTTTTATATGAGCAGGTACTCCTACTTCATGAATCATATTTGTTACAAGAGCTTCTAAGTTCTCTTCTTTCTTTTCACTTTTTACTTGAATGAACTGCGATTTTTCTTCATTATTTCCTAATACTGCTGACTTTCTTAAGTCTTCAGGATTATAATTTTTTATTTGTTTTATCCTTGATATTAGTACATTTATATCAAATGGTTTTATAACATAATATGAAGCTCCTAAAGACATTGCTTTCTGTGTTATTTTATCTTGTCCTACTGCTGAAACCATTATACAAATTGGAGTATTTTCCATATGAGTCTTTGAAAGCTTTTCAAGTACTCCTAATCCATCTAGATGTGGCATTATTACATCTAATAATGCTACATCTGGTTTTAGCTTTATTATTTCGTTATATGCTTCATCTCCATCCCTTGCAGCTTTTATAACTTCTAATTCTTCATCCTTATTAAGGTAACTTTCCAAAGTTTCCCTAAATTCGTCATTATCATCTGCGATTAAAATTTTTATAGTATTATTTGGTATTTTATCATTCACTTTTGTTTCCTCCATAATTAATTTTATCAATTGTAAAATTTTACCATTTCATTATAATATATTTTGTTTCATTTTTCAAGTGTTTTTTAAAATATTTTCCATTTTTTTACAATTGTTTTTTATAGATAAAAAAAATGCCTATATTTCGGCATTTTTAATAAATTTTTAAATTACTTTTTTAACTTTTATTTAAAATTATCAAAACTAAAACTTTATATAACTTTTTAATCTTAAAAAATATATACTCTTTTTAATAATAGATAAACAGTTCTATATATCTTATCTTTCAAATATTATATGTTTCATTTCTTAAAAATTCAAATTCGCTTTTTTGCAATTTATTTTCTTCAATTTTCTTTTGTAATTCTGCAATATTTTCTTGTTTTGATACTAATGTTATACTAACTTTTTCTAAAAATTCTATATTAGTAATATTAATATTTAATTGTTTGCATATATAAGAAATTGTCTTTAAATCTTCATACTTAATTTGAAATTTATATTTTTTTCCATATTCTTTTTTGACTATTTCTGCTTTCTCTAATGCTTCATTAGTTGCATCAGTATATGCTTTTACTAATCCACCTGTTCCAAGTAAAATTCCTCCAAAATATCTAGTTACAATTACTAAGACATTAGAAAGATTTTTATTTTTTAGTATGTCTAATATAGGTGCTCCAGCTGTTCCACTTGGTTCTCCATCATCACTAAACTTTTGTATTTTTTGTATTTTATCTTCTTTAAAATTTACTTTGTTATTTTTAAAAAAATTTTCAATATATTGCAAATTCTCATTATTTTCTGTCTTATTATTAATACCTTTTTCTATGTTGGTATCATTTATTTTTTCATTTATTATATAAGCATAGCAATTATGTCTTGCATCATAATATTTTTTAGTAATTTCTTTTATTATTTTTTCCGCTTCATTTCTATCATTTACTTGAAAGATATTTGCAATAAATTTTGATTTTTTAATTTCAATTTTAGCAGTTACTTGCTCTTTTATTGTGCAAAACATTCTACCTCTTTCTTTTTTTATTCTATCAATTATTTTTATACTTTTTTAATATAATCTAAATTTATTTTTACTTATATATTTATATGCTTATATCCTCATATTCTCATATTCTCATATTCTTATATTCTCATATTCTTATATTCTTATATTCTTATATTCTCATATTCTTATATTTTTATGTGCTTATGTACTTATATTATTATATCTTTATATTCTTATATTATATTTTTATTTACTTTTCTCTTTTATATATAAATAACAATTAACTAATTTTATTTATATATATTAGTTAATATGCATTCCTGCCGTATATCCTGTGGAATATGCAATTTGTAAATTAAATCCTCCAGTATATGCATCAACATCAATTACTTCTCCTGCAAAAAATAATCCCTCTACTAATTTTGATTCCATTGTTTTTGGATTAATTTCTTTTATATTTACTCCTCCAGCAGTTACTATTGCTTCTTCTACTCCTCTATAGCCATCTATACATACTTCAAAATGTTTTAATAAATGTACTAATTTCTGTCTTTCTTCTTTTGTTACTTCATTTACCTTCTTATCAATACCCATCATCTCTACAACTACAGGTATCATCTTTTGTGGTAATAATGAGTCCAAGCTATTTTTAAAATTTTTATTTTTTTCTGCTGAAAAATCTCTTAAAATTCTTTCATCTAACTTTTCTTCTGATAATGCTGGTTTCAGATCAATTTCTATTTTTGCATTATTTATTTTTTCTCTTACTAAATGAGCTGATGCACTAAGTATTATTGGTCCTGAAACTCCAAAATGTGTAAATAACATTTCTCCAAAATCGTCATATATTTTTTTATTATTGTTTATTAAGTTTATTGAAACATTTTTTAAACTTAAACCTTGTAATTCTTGGCAAATTGATAATGTACTTTTAGCTGAAGTTAGCGCTACAAGTGATGGTCTAATTTCGGTTATAGTATGTCCTA
Organism: Bacillota bacterium; assembly: GCA_052036095.1. Classification (GTDB taxonomy): domain Bacteria; phylum Bacillota; class Clostridia; order TANB77; family CAG-508; genus CAG-793. Next base: position 10,658 of record JBPOHA010000002.1, on the reverse strand, counting down.
CACTTTGAGCCAATTTATATCCATCGCCAGTTGAGCCTGTTGTTGGATAGCTCATTCCTCCAGTAGCAATTATTACTTTTTCTGCATCAAATTCTCCTTTGTCAGTAACTACTCCTACTATTTTTTCATCCTTTACAATCAATTTTTCTACATTTGTATTTGTATATATAGTAACTTCCTTTAATTTATTTTTTAATGCTTTTATAACATCTTCAGCTTTATCACTTGTTGGAAAAATTCTATTACCTCTTTCTACCTTTGTAGGTATTTGTAATAAATCTATTATATCTCTATTATTAAAATTTTGAAAAGCACTATATAAAAATCTACCATTTCCAGGAATATTATTGATAAATTCAGATATATCTAAATTACTAGTTATATTGCATCTACCTTTTCCAGTTATTGCTAGTTTTTTTCCTAAAGTATTCATTTTTTCAATAAGTACCACATCATCTCCTGACTTTTGGGCACTTATTGCTGCCATCATTCCTGCTGGTCCTCCACCTATTATAACGACTTTCATTTTTTCCTCTAATTCAATTTAGTTTTTATCTTATTATGTTTCATTATTTTTGCTGTTTTTATGATTCTCATTTGGTTATTTTTGCATATTCTTATTAACTATTCTTTATATTTTAAATTATAATTTATTTAAAATTATTTTTAGTTTTCTTACTTTCTTATTTTTTTATTTTGAACTAATTATAAAATGTTTTCTACTGCCTTCATTACTCCAAGTTTTCCATATTCATATGTAAGCCCTCCCTGTTGGAATGCTAAATAAGGTGGGCGTAATGGTCCATCACAACTAAGTTCTATTGAAGAACCTTGTGTAAAAGCTCCTGCTGCCATTATAACTTGATCTACATATCCTGGCATATCTCCTGGTATTGGTAAAGAACCCGAGTCAATTGGAGATCCCATTTGAATTCCTTGGCAATATTTTATTAATTTTTCTCTATCATTAAATTCTATAGTTTGTACTATATCAGTTCTTGTTTCATCCCAATTTGGCATTGTCTTATATCCTAAATTTTGCATAACTTTACTTGTTAATATCGCTGTTTTTAAACTACTTGCTACAACACTTGGAGCAAAGAATAAACCTTGTAATATTTTTTTATTCATTCCCAATGTAGGTCCTACATCTCTTCCTTCTCCCGGTAAAGTTAAACGTTCCGCTACAAGGTTAATTAATTTTTTCTTTCCTACTACATAGGCTCCATTAGGTGCTATTCCTCCACCTAAATTTTTAATTAATGATCCAACTAAAATATCTGCACCTAAATTACTAGGCTCAATTTTATTAGTAAATTCACCATAACAATTATCAACCATAATAATTACTTCATTATTTACTTGTCTTATAGTCTTAATTACTTTTTCAATTTTATCAAGTGTTATACTTTTTCTTAGAGAATATCCTCTTGAGCGTTGAATTTCTACTAACTTAACATCTTTTTCTGATAATCTTTTTTGTATTTGTTTATAATCAAAATCATTATCTATTAAATCAATTTGCTCATATTTTACTCCAAATGATTTTAATGAACTTGAATTTTCGTGTATTCCAATTACCTCATCCATTGTGTCATAAGGTTTTCCTGAAATACTTATCATTGTGTCATTAGGACGTAATAATCCAAAAAATGTTACGTTTAAAGCATGAGAAGCTGATATAAATTGCCCTCTAACTAATGCATCTTCAGTTCCAAAAATATCACTATATATTTTTTCTATAACTTCTCTTCCGATATCATCATATCCATATCCAGTTGTTTCATTAAAATGAACTTCTGATACATTATTCTTTTGAAAAGCTTGTAATACTTTTAATGAATTGTATTCACTAATTTCTTCTACATTTTCAAATTCACTTTTTACTTCTTTTTCAGCATTATTTACTAATTCACTTACTTCATTTTTTACGTACATTTTATTTTTTATATCCTTTCTAATACTTATTAGATTTCCGTTTTAAATTTTAAATTATTACTTTATCCTTTAATCTTAAATTATTATTTTTTCTATTAATTTTAAATTATTATTTTATCTCTTAATTTTAAATTATTACTTTATCTTTTAATTCATAATTAATCTATTAATTTTGCTCATCCCCGCAATATATCGAAACTCCTACATTGTCACTAATCTCATAATAATTTCCTAAGAAATTAACATTTTCCCATAATATTGTATATTTAGGATTTACTAATACATTTCCTTTTGTATCTATTACTCCCCATTTTCCATTTAGCTTTATTCCTGCCGTATTACCATTTTGTTCTGATACCATTTCATATTGACATGCTATTACTATTTTTCCATTTTTATCTGAAAATCCCCATTTTCCATTTTGTTCTACTGCATAAATAGTATTATTTGAATTTATCTTACTATATGTGGTTTCTTCTGCATCTGTTGTAAAATATTTTACTTCTGTAGATGAATAAATTTTTATATAATTTTGTTTTACTAATATTGAAGCATTAGTAAGTCCTGTTTTTACTTTTCCACTTTCAGCAATTAAGTCTATTCTTCTTTCAGAATTTTCAGTTGCTTCCAAGCTATTTGTATTTTCTATTTTTTGTATTGTACTGTATATTATTGGAACTACTATTTTTCCGTCTACATTTATAATTCCTGTCTTGTTATCTTTTGTTGCTATAAAATTATTTCCTGAAAAATATTCAATATATGCATATTTATCTGTCAATAATTTATTGCCTGATTGATCTACTACATTATAATTATTATCTTTATCTATAACTATTGCATAATTATCAGAAACTTTTGTATAACTTGTTAAATCTGTATCTAGCTTGTTTCCGGAAGCATCAAATGTTATATTAGTATTTTCTTTAACTGCACTTATATATGAACCTCCAATAGTTATTGTATTATAGTCCATTGGAATTATAGTTTTCCCTTCTAAATTGTCAACACCTTGTGTTTTTTCTTTTGTTAAAACTATTAGTCTATTTGTTTTATCATAATTTATATCATCATATTCGTTTTCTAATATTTGCTTTCCGTTCTTTACAAGTCCATACTTTCCACTTGTTGATGAAATTAAATATATATTTTTTGTATCTTCTATCTCATTTATTCTACTAATTTCATTATAATTTGTTTCTAATAATATTTTACCTCTCTTATCAGCATAACCATATCTATAACCTTCATCGGTTTTTTGTCTAATAATAAAACCTGCTTCCTCATACTTTGTTTTATCATCATAATATCCATCTGCTGTTATATTGTCATATTCTGTTTTAATTATACTTGTTCCTTTTATATTAATTACTCCATATTTTCCATCTTTCTTGACTTGCATACATCCTTCTTTATAGTCAATACTTTTAATATCTTCATATATTGCATTTGTAATCTTCTTGCCATTAAAGTCTATCAAACCATAATAAGCTCCAGATTTATATTTTAATACCGATTTTTCATAGGGAATTGAGCTCGTAATCTGTTTTAATGAAATTGCTTCAACATCTTCATAATCTTTAAATATTTGTGCATTGCTTGAATCAACCGCTTTCCAAACTGCTTTTTCGCTAATTGAATTACTGCATATAAATACATCTTTTGTAGGATTTGGAATAACTAATCCTTCATAAGAAGCTGGAATTACTAAGTTTCCATCTTTGTCTATTACACCATATTTATTATCTTGCTCTAATAAATAGTATTTTATATCGTTATTATTAACTTCAACTAAGCTATATTTATATTTTTTCTCATTAGCATTATAAGTAATTATTCCTATTGCAATACATGCTATTAAAATTATTACAATAATAATTATTATTTTCAAAACTTTATTATTTTTTTTCATTGCTTTATCTCCTAATTTCTATTATAGTCAAAATAGTTTTTCATTTTTTTGTTGTCTTTTTTATTACATTACTCTTATTTTTCTTATACTTTTCAAAACTTTTTTCACTATGTTTATATATATTTTTTACTATTTTCAATTATATATTCACAAAGTCAATATGTCAATTAAAAAGCTATAAATTTCATATTTACTTTTTTTAATTACATTGATTTTTCAATAGTATACAATTATAATATTTCTATTTTTTATATCTTTATATTTTATAAAATTTTAACTTTTTAGTTTATAATACTTATTTTATATAATAATTTTATTTTAATTAAATTTGTTTTTCACAAGTCACACATCTTTTTACATTTGGCATATCTATTACATAAGTAAATAATAATAGACTTTTGTTTTCTGCTTCAGCTATTGCAGTTTGATCATCTTCTACTATTTTGTTTGACATTACTTTATATTTTGAATTTTCTCCATTTACAATATAAAATATTATATTACCAGGTCTTAAATCTTTTAAATTCGTAAAATATCTTTTTACATTTTTTCCTGAATTATATGCTAATAATGCTATTTTACCTTTTCCATCTTTCATTATAATGTTTGTTTTTTCATAATGTCCAACATTTTTAGAAATAATTTTTTCATCTGTACCTTGTTTTATATCTGCTTCAACATTTAATATTGGAATCTTTATTTTCCATTCATACGGAATTGTTTCAACGTTATTATCTTTTAGTTGATTGGTACTATTTTGGACATTATTATTTTCTTTTACATTTTCGTTTTTAATTAGTTGATTCCTATTTATTTCATTATCATCTTTTATTTTACTTACATTTTTCTTATTATTGAAAATAAAAATTTGGATTATGCTTAAAAAGATTAAAATAGTAATGATTAAAGAAATGAGATTTAAATTAATTTTATTAAAATTCATATTTTACATTTTATCATTATTTTGTTTATATGTAAAGAAAAATCGTTCGTCAAATTATTTCATATACTGCAATAATTTGACAAACAATTTCTTATTACTATAATCTTTTTCTTAATTTTATTAATTAATATTTATTTTTTCAATACTAATATATAATGTTTTATATCTTAATTAGAATTTTTCTATATTGTACAAAAAAGGTTATTAAAAAATTTTATTTTGTATTAATATCGCAATAAAATTCTACCCCATCATCAAAATTTTCTACTCCATAATCATTATTATAATTATTCATTATTGCTTTTACTAATGCAAGACCTATACCAGTTCCACCGGCTTCTCTATTTCTCGAAGTATCAATTTTGTAAAATCTACCCCATATTTTTTCTATATTATCTTTTGAAATTTTCTCTCCTGTATTATATACAAATACTCTAATTTTATCTTTTGAAACTTTTTCTGTTCTAATAATTATTTTCTTCTCTCCATTTTTTTCTTCGCAATGTTTTATTGCATTTGTTAAATAATTATTAATTACTTGTTCAATACATTCTTGGTCTGCAAATACTCTTATAGTTTTTTTGTCATCAAAATCAATTGTTATTTTATCGTCTTTTACTACTACTGTTTGTCTCCTAATTTCTTCTTTAATAACTTCTCTTAAGTCAAACTCTTCATCATTGAATTTTCTCTCTTTATATTCTAATTTCATAAGCTCTAAAAGCTTCTTTACCATTACATCCATTTTATTAGATTCATCTCTAATTACTTCTGCATAAAACTTTCTTGACTCTTCATCTGTGTTTACATTTTCAATAAGTCCTTCTGAATAGCCTTGGATTAAAGCTATTGGAGTTTTTAGCTCATGTGATACATCTGAAATAAATTGCTTTCTCATTTCGTCTATCTTAGATTTTTCTTCAATATTTCTTTCTAATTCGCTATTGTTAGCTCTTAATTGTTCAATTGTCGTTTCTAGTTTGTCTGACATTTGATTAATATTTTTTCCTAAATTATTTATTTCGTTATCTGTATCAGAAATTCTATATTTTTCGCTAAAATCTAAATTAGCCATTTTCTTCGTTATATCATTTAATTGTACAATAGGCTCTGTAAATTTGCGAGATATATATGATGAAAGTAATGCTGATATACCTACCATCATTATTCCAATAAAAGCTAAAGTTTCATTTGAGATTTTAATGTTTTCTTTAATAGGTGCAGTTGGTATTTTTATATATAATTTGTATCCATTATCTAGCTTTGATATTAAGATAATATAATGATTTGTACTTGATTCATTAACTTGTTTTATCTCTGTATTACCATTTTTAAAAATACTCTTAGCCGATATATTATTTTTAATTTTACCAACAACATTTATGATATCTTTATTTCCATTATACAAAATTTTTCCACTTTCATCTTCTATTAGTATTTCTATATTATTTTTGGTTTCTACATCTCTTAATTGTGTATTAATATCATATTGTTGTACTCCATTATAATATTCATTTATTTGCAAGCTTAAATTTTTTATTGTTTCTATTTTTGAATGTACATAGAATGTCTCTGATACAATGTTATTTATCATAAGTAACGTAAAAATAGCTAATATTGTTGATATACACAATATTACGAATAATTTAAAACGTATTGATTTAAATATTGACTTTAATTTCGTATTAATTTTAACTATTCTTTGATTCGCTTTCAAATTTGTATCCTACCCCTCTCATCGTTTTTATATCCTTGCCTTTTTTTCCAAGTTTATGCCTAATCTTTTTTATGTGGCTGTCTATAGTTCTAGAATCTCCATAGTAATCATAATTCCATACATTATTTAGTATTTTATCTCTTGATAATGCTACATTTTCATTATCTAATAAATATTTTAAAAGTTCATATTCTCTCAAACTTAATTCTATTAGCTTTCCATCTACAGTCACAGTTCTTCCTTCTGTATCAATTATTATTCCATCATAACTTTTTGTTTCTATTTTCTTTGCAATAGTTCTATTAAGTATAGCTTTTATTCTTGCTACTAATAGTTTAGGGCTAAATGGCTTAGAAACATATTCATCTACTCCTAACTCAAATCCAAATAATTCGTCTTGTTCTTCTCCTCTTGCTGTCAACATCATTACTGGTACTTTCGATGTTTGTCTAATTTGCCTTAACACAGACCATCCATCTAATTTTGGCATCATTACATCCAATAATATTAGTTTTACTTTTTTATTGTTTTCTTCATAAACTTTAATAGCTTCTTCTCCATCTTCCGCTTCTAAAATATTATATTGCTCTTTTACCAAAAAATCTTTGATTAATTTCCTTATTCTTGATTCATCATCAACAATTAAAATTGTTACATTTTCCATATTTTTATCTTCCTTTATAAATATAATCATAAATTCATAGTTAAACTTTATTTTCCATTAATTTATATCATTTAATCTTTCTTTAGCATATATAAATTTATATTTTGTAACTTTTTATTATTTCTATATGAAATAATAAAGCTTTATTTTATAATATAAATTAAATTATACTATAAATTTATGTCTAAAATGTGAATTTAAAGTTACTTAATCAATTTATCTTCTTATGTATATTTTTACCTTATTGTCATTAATAATTATTAATCTTTCGCTTTTTCATTTTTATAATTATAAAATATTAATCTTAAAATTTATTTAAAAATTTATATAATTATACAATATTTTTTTATAAATTTCACCAATTTTTAATAATTTAATGATATAATAAAAGTATTGAAAAATACATTTTACAATTATACTTTTTATATTTATAAAAATCAAAAGAGGAGTTTTTAATGAAAGACACTAATAAGACAATGATGCAATACTTTGAATGGTATTTGCCAAATGATTGCAACTTATGGAAAAATGTTGCCAATAATGCATCTAATTTACACAAGTTAGGGATAACATCTGTGTGGCTTCCACCCGCTCAAAAAAGCGCTGGTGGAATTAATGATACCGGATATGGTGTATATGATTTGTATGATTTAGGTGAATTTGATCAAAAAGGTACAATTAGAACAAAATATGGTACAAAAGAAGATTATCTTTATGCTATAAAAGCATTGCAATCTCAAAAGATACAAGTTCTTGCTGATGTTGTACTTAATCACAGAATGGGCGCTGATGAAAAGCAAGATATTATAGCTTACAAAATTAATCCTGACAATCGTAATGAAGTTTTAGGAGATTATAGAACAATCTCTGCTTGGACAAAGTTTAATTTTGAAGGCAGACACAACACTTATTCTGATTTTAAGATAGACTGGTCACATTTTACTTCTATTGATTATGATGATATTGCTAAAGAAACTGGGATTTTTAGATTTTATGGTAAACATTTTAGTAATGATGTTGATAAAGAGCGTGGCAATTTTGATTACCTTATGGGATGTGATGTCGATTTTAATAACCTAGATACTGTTGATGATTTGAATTCTTGGGGAAAATGGTTTTACAATCAAACACATGTTGATGGTTTTAGACTTGATGCTGTAAAGCATATACGTTCATCATTTTATAAAAGATGGCTTTCAGATTTAAAACATGAATTTAATATAAATTTATATACTGTTGGAGAATATTTTAGTGTTAATGTTGGTGCATTAATGAATTATCTTGATTATAATGATCAAGTTGATGCATTGTTCGATGTTCCACTTCATGATCATTTTAAAATTGCGTCAGAAAGTTTTGGAAATTATGATATGAGTAAAATATTTGAAGAAACACTAGTTGATAGAAGACCTTCAAAAGCTGTAACTTTCGCCGACAATCATGATACAGAACCTGGACAATCTCTTGAATCTTGGATAAAAGATTGGTTTAAGCCTCTTGCTTATAGTATGATAATGCTTAGAGAAAAAGGCATTCCATGTATATTTTATGGAGATTATTATGGAATACCATTTAAAAATATACCTCCAATGAAAGAGTTCTTGGATATACTTTTATTAGTAAGAAAATATCTTGCTTATGGAGAACAGCGAGATTATTTAGATGATTGTAACATTATTGGATGGACTCGTGAAGGAGACTATTATCACCAAGATTCAGGCCTTGCAGTAATATTAAGTGATGGTGCTGGTGGATGTAAGCAAATGAATGTTGGCAAAAATCTTGCAAATAGTATTTTATATGATTGCACTGGAAATATTAAAGAAACAGTCTATGTTGATAATGATGGAAATGGTATTTTTTACGTAAATGGTGGTAGCGTTTCAGTTTGGATAAAAAAAGATAATATGTATAATTTATAAAATTATTATATAGATTTAATTAAATATTATAAGAATAAAATTTTATTCTAAGTAATAATTTTGACATTTGAATCTCTAATATATATTAAATTATATTAGTATAATTCGCAATCTTTTGTATGTTTAATATAAAATTTATCTTTTTTATAAATTTCAATTATATCAAATCGTATATTAATATTATAATCTAACAAATCATGAATATAACAATAAAATTTTGAAGCAGAAACAATATGTTTTTGCTTTATTTTATTTACCGCTTCTATTGGATTTCCATATTTATTAGAAGTTCTAGTTTTTACTTCTATAAAAATATATTCGTTTTGATTTTCTTTAGCAATAATATCAATTTCTCCTTTCTTGCAACTAAAATTTCTTTCAACAATTTCATATCCTATACTTTTTAAATAATTAGTGGCAGCATCTTCTCCTTTTCTTCCAAGAATTTTATTATTCATTCTTCCAATTTCCTCTTCTTATAATATATATTTTCTATTTATCTTTTGATTTATATTTTATCTTTTTTTAATTTTTTTAGTTCTTGACTATTTTTATTAGTTTTCTTTTTTTACTTTATTAATAAAATTTATATTTTTTATTTATCACTCAATCCCTAATTACATAACTACTGCCTGGCATACTTTTAATTTTTCCCTCTAGCTCTAGCATAGTTAATGTTTCTATTGTTTCTGATATAGTAGTTTTTGCTCTTAATGCAACCTCATTTATAGTTAAAGGAATTGTACTTAATACATTATATATTTTTCTATATTCTTCTTTAATCTTATCTGAAAATTCAGCTTCACTTTCCTCTTCTTTTATTGATAATCTATCTAAAATATCTTGTGGAGTAAGAACCAAATTTGCACCCTCTTGTATTAATAAATTTGTACCACAGCTTCTTGTTTCATCAATATTCCCCGGTATGCAAAAGACTTCTCTTTTTTGTTTAAAAGCATCCCTTGCAGTTATTGTACTGCCACTTTTATGCCTAGCTTCTATTACTAATACAGCTTGGCTTAATCCACTTATTATTCTATTTCTTCTAGGAAATCTATGTAAATCAACTTCTACATTTGGCGCATACTCGCTAATTACACATCCTCCATTTTCTACAATATTATAAAATAATTCTTTATTTTCTGGTGGATAAATATTTTTAAACCCTGAAGCTATTACTGCTATTGTTTTTCCAACATTATCTTTTGAATAAATATGTGCAATAGTATCTACTCCTCTTGCTAATCCACTAACTATGCAAATGTTATTCTCAGATAAATATTTTGCAAACCTTTTTGCTTGTTTTTCTCCATAGTTGCTACAATCTCTTGACCCTACTATTGCAACCATACTTTTATTTAAAATACTAGCATCACCCTCAACATAAATTTCTTGAGGATATTTACTTATTTCTTTTAATCTTTTTGGAAAATCTTTATCATTTTCTTTTATTATTCTCATTTATTATTTTATGATTTTAATTAAAATAGTTAAAAATTTATATTTATTCTGTTTTATTTTACTAAAATCATAAACTCCTTATATAATATATTTAGGTTTTT
>JBPOHA010000053.1:0-28572 GCA_052036095.1 Bacillota bacterium | reverse complement strand
TAACTTGTTGTTGATTGTTTTGCTTTTCCTATTATTCCTCCATTTACTGCGATATTTATTGATACTGCTGCTAATATCAATAATACTATTATTGTTACAACAAGAGCTATTAATGTGATACCTTTTATCTCTTTCATTATTTTTTTATTGCTTTTTTCTTTCATCACTTTTCTCCTTTCGTTCCCTACTTTTACTTTTTCTTTTTTTGTTATTTTGCTTATTGTATGCTTCTTTTTACTTTTTATATTATTGTCAGCATACTTTTTTTTGTATTTTTCTATGTAATTTCGCTTTTTTGTATTCTTCTCTATTTTTCTCTTGTTATATTTTTTATATAAGATTTAATACATTTTTATTTTACAGTATCTATTTTCTTTTTGCAATACTTTTAATAAATTTTATATATCAGCAAAAATAGAGGTGAATTCTAAAAATAGCACTAAATTTTAGTGCTATTTTTAGAAGTTTTTATAATATTTTTCATTTTACTTGACACATTTTGCTAAATAATTATTTATTTATAAGAAAACATTTTCCAGCAATTATTATCACAATTTGTACAATCAAAATGGCCGGAAATCCATACTTAAAATACCACTTTTGTGTTTTATGTCTAAATGTATACATCCCTGCAATTCCACCAATGCTACCTCCAATTAGTGTTAGAATAAATAAAGTCTTTTCGCTTATTCTCCAGCTATTTGTTTTAGCCTCATGTTTATCATACCACATAGTTAAAAATGTAAGTATATTTATAAAAATTAGATAAATTAATATATTTTTTGTAGTTAATAATTGACTCCAAAATTGCACTTCCATTTTTTCTTCTTTCTTCTATATAATTTAATTTATTAAATCTCTAACTATTTCTCCTGCAATCATTAATCCTGCTACTGATGGTACAAATGAGATACTTCCTGGAACTTGATTTCTTGCTGTGCATTTTCTTTTAGTTCCTGGAGGACAAATGCATTCATTTTTGCAACTGCATTCCATATTATCATTTATTTTTATTGGATCTTCTTTTGAATAAATTACTTTTACATTTTTTATATTTCTATTTCGTAATTCTTTTCTCATTACTTTTGCAAGTGGGCATACTGAAGTTTTGCTAATATCAACTATTTCAAATTTTGAAGGATCTAATTTATTTCCTGTTCCCATTGATGATATTATTGGTATATTCATTTTTTTACTCGTTGTAATTAATTCTATCTTAGCCGTAACAGTATCTATACAATCTACAATATAGTCTGTATCCTCATCTATAATCTCTTTTTTGCAATTAGGCATATAAAATTCCTTATAAGTTTTTACTTTTGCATTTGGATTTATTTCCAATATCCTCTGCTCCATAACATCAACTTTATATTTTCCTATTGTTTCTCTAGTCGCATGAATCTGTCTATTAAGATTAGTTAAACAAATTTTATCGTCGTCTACTAATATAAAATTCTCCACTCCTGCTCGTACTAATCCTTCTACAACAAAAGAGCCAACTCCGCCTATTCCAAATACTGCTACTTTTGATTTATGTAATTTATCTATTCCATTTTTTCCAATTAATAATTCTGTTCTTGAAAATTGATTTAGCATTTTTTATATCCTTCGCTCTATATTATTTCTATTTAAATTTTTTCTTTAAAAAGTTAAAAATATATTATCACTTTTCTTATATTATGTCAATTTATATATTGCTAATTATTTTTTGTTATGATAGTATTAGTATGCTAAAAAATAATATACATAATTAATTATCTTTTATATTTAATAATTAGGTTTTTTATATTTTATTTATAATAAAACTAATTTCAATAATTAATAAATTAATCACTATAAAAATATTAAATTAAAATTTAAAATTATGTTTTAATATAAAACTTTTTTAACATTGTATAATTCAAAGGAGGTATTTATATGGATTTTAAAGAGTGGGAAGGTTTTTGTAAGAAAGAAGAATGGACTAATGAAATTAATGTAAGAGATTTTATTCAAAGTAACTATACCCCATATACTAAGAATGAAGAATTTTTAGTAGGACCAACTGATAAGACTCTTAGTTTATTAAAAAAGATACAAAAACTATTTGAAGACGAAAGAAAAAAAGAAGTATTAGATGTAGATACTAAAACGCCTTCTAGAATTAATGCTTATGATGCTGGTTATGTTGATAAAGATTTAGAAACTATAGTTGGGCTTCAAACTGATGCTCCATTAAAAAGAGCTATTATGCCTAATGGTGGTATTAGAATAGTTGAAAAATCTTGTGCTGCTTATGGATATGAAGTTGATAAAGATGTGGAATTTATTTATCATAATCTAAGGAAAACTCATAATGATGGTGTTTTTGCAGTATATTCTTCAGATATTAGAGCTGCTAGAAGTGCCCATTTATTAACTGGTCTTCCTGATGGATATGGTAGAGGAAGAATTATAGGAGATTATAGAAGAGTTGCACTTTATGGTGTTGACTTCTTAATAAATAAAAAAATGGACGAGCTAAATTCACTAGATACAGATGAATTTACGCAAGATGTAGTTCGTGACCGTGAAGAAACTTATGATCAAATTCAAGCATTAAAAGAATTGAAATCTATGGCAAATAGATATGGTTTTGATATTTCATTACCTGCAAAAAATGCTCATGAAGCATTTCAATGGACTTACTTCGCTTACCTTGGTTCAATCAAAGACCAAAATGGTGCTGCAATGAGTATGGGTAGAGTAACAACTTTCTTAGATATATATGTTGAAAGAGATTTAAAAAATAAAACAATTACTGAAGAATTTGCACAAGAGCTTATGGATCAATTTGTTTTAAAACTTAGAATGGTAAGATTTTTAAGAGCTCCTGAATACAATGCTTTATTTAGTGGTGATCCAGTATGGGTAACTGAAAGTATTGGTGGTATGGGTATAGATGGAAGAACTATGGTTACTAAAAATTCATATCGTTTACTTCATACATTAGAAAATTTAGGACCTGCTCCAGAGCCAAATATCACTGTACTTTGGTCTAAGAATTTGCCAAAAGAATTTAAAGATTATTGTGCTAAAATATCTATAAAAACATCTTCAATTCAATATGAAAACGATGATTTAATGAGAATAACATTAGGTGATGATTACGGTATAGCTTGCTGTGTTTCTGCAATGAGAATTGGGAAACAAATGCAATTCTTTGGTGCTAGAGCCAATTTAGCTAAAGCCTTACTTTACGCTATAAATGGTGGAAAAGATGAATTAACAGGAAGTCAAGTTACTCCTCTATTTGAGCCAATTACTAGTGAATATTTAGATTATGATGAAGTAATGCTAAAATATGATCAAATGCTAGATTATGTCGCAAAAATATATATGAAAGCCTTAAATGCTATTCACTATATGCATGATAAATATTCTTATGAAGCATTAGAGATGGCTTTACATGACAGAAAAATATATAGAACAATGGCATGTGGAATAGCAGGTTTTTCAGTCGTTACTGATTCCCTATCTGCTATAAAATATGCAAAAGTAAAAGTTATTAGAAATGACAATGGACTTGCAACTAATTTTGAAATAGAAGGAACATTCCCTAAATACGGAAATGATGATGATAGAGTCGATCAAATTGGAGTCGAATTAATTAAGAAATTTCTAGAAAAACTAAGAACTCATAAAGTTTATAGAGATGCTACCCCTACTCTATCAATTCTTACAATAACTTCAAATGTTGAATATGGAAAAAATACTGGTGCTACTCCAGATGGAAGAAAAGCCAATACCCCATTTGCTCCTGGAGCTAACCCTCTACATGGTAGAGATACAAACGGGGCACTTGCTTCAATGAATTCTGTTGCAAAACTTCCTTATGAATTTTCAGAAGATGGAATTTCATATACATTTGCAATAACCCCTGGAACTTTAGGACATGATATAAAAACTCAAGAAAAGAATTTAACTACTCTTCTTGATGGATACTTTATGCAAACAGGGCATCATATCAACGTAAATGTATTTGATAGAGCTTTACTAGTTGATGCTATGAATCATCCTGAAAAATATCCTAATTTAACAATACGTGTTTCAGGATATGCCGTTAATTTTGTAAAATTAACTAGAGAACAACAAGAAGAAATTATTGCTAGAACTATACAAGAGAAATTTTAATATACATTATCAAAATTTAATTAATAGTAAATATAGTTTGCATTTAGTTAGTAATTATTGCTTGAAAAATATCTTATAATTAATATATGACAAAAGCGCTATTATTATATTTAATAGCGCTTGATTATATAATAAAAAAATAAATAATTGCATTTTATTAAATAGTAAATTAATATCATATATTCTAATAAACTATTTTATCATTCTATTATATAAATATGATATAAAAAAATATATATGAAAGGAAATCTTTGTATGAAAGGAAGAATTCACTCTTTTGAAAGCCTTGGAGCAGTTGACGGTCCAGGAATAAGATATATAGTATTTATGCAAGGCTGTATGCTAAAATGTAAATACTGTCAAAATCGAGACACTTGGGATTTAAATGGCGGAGATGAATATTCCGTTGAAGAAGTTTTAAGTAAAATTGAAAAATATAAAAATTACATTTGCAACAATAATGGTGGTGTAACCATAAGTGGTGGTGAACCCCTACTTCAAGCTGATTTTCTCATTGAATTATTTACAAAGCTTCATGAGCAAAATATTTCAACTTGTATTGATACATCTGGAATGGTAATACTTACAGATAAGATAAAAAAATTAATTGATTTAACTGATGTATTTCTTTTAGATATAAAATGTATTAATGATAATGTATGTAAGAATTTAACAGGACATTCTAATAAATTAGAATTAGAATTTGCAAAATATCTAAATGATAATAATAAAAGAATATGGATTAGACAAGTTTTAGTCCCTACTATTACAGATAATAAAAAAGACTTAATTGAATTAGGCAAATTTTTAAAAACAATTAATGTTGAGAAATTTGAAATATTACCTTATCATGATTTAGGAAAATATAAATGGGAAGCTCTAGGCTCTACCTATGAATTAAATGGAATTCCATTAGCTACTAATGATGATGTCCAAAAAGCATATAAACTTTGTGGAATTTTATAAAAAAATCAACCAGATTTATTTTCTGATTGATTTTTATATCTCGTCTATTCAAAAAGTTCGAACAGATTCATCTCTGGAGCAGGTAACGGGAATCGGACCCGTATATCTAGCTTGGAGGGCTAGTATTCTACCATTGAACTACACCTGCATGATTATTTTATGTCAATTGGATTTTACTTTTTTTATAAAATACATTTCCAACGACATTTTCTATTTTACACTATGATTAATAATTTGTCAATATTTTATTGAAATTTTTCTCATAAAATTGTATAATATATTATATTGCTTATTTTATAAACTTCAATTTGCACTATAATCTTTTGGATATTGTTGTAAATTGGTGCATAAAACATTTTATGATAAGCTGAAAGGAAATTATGAAAACTTTAAACGTAGAATATAAAGATGATGGAAAAAAACTTACTACTTTTTTAACATCTGTCTTCCCTGAATTAAATATTAATCAAGTATACAAAACCTTGAGAAAAAAAGATATAAAAATTAATAGTAAACGTGTAAGCGAAAATGTTATTGTTAATTATGATGATGTTATTGAGGTTTATATTGCTGATGAAATATTAAATGGTGTTAAAGAAGCTGATATATCAATTATTTTTGAGGATGATAATATATTGATTGCTAATAAGCCAAATAATATGGAGGTTGTTGGTGATAATTCTTTAACTTCAATTTTGAAGAAAAAATATAAATTTATTGAACCATGCCATCGTATTGATAGAAATACTATTGGTCTTGTTCTTTTTGCAAAAAATCAAATTTCTCTTGATATATTAGTTGATAAATTTAAAAATTTTGAAATTGAAAAGCATTATATTGCTTGTTGCTATGGTATTGCTAAACCTAATGCATCACTTACTGCTTATCTTTTTAAAGATAGTAAAAAAGCTTTAGTTTATATTTCTGGTGAACCTAAAAAAGGATATAATAAGATTCAAACTTCTTATAAATTAATTTCAAGTAATTCTGATAAAAAGCTTTCTTTGTTAGATGTTACTCTTCATACCGGAAAAACTCATCAAATAAGAGCTCATTTGGCTTATGTTGGTCTTCCAATTTTAGGTGATGGTAAATATGGTTCTTATGAGATAAATAAGAAATTCAAAGTTTATACTCAATCTCTTTGCAGTTATAGTATAACATTTAATTTTAAAGCTGATAACAATGGAATATTAGATTATTTAAAAGGAAATACTTTTAAATTAAAAAAGATGCCTTATGAAAATTTAATGGATTAATTATTTAAATATTCTAGTAGGAAAAATATTTTTATAACTTTTTTAAATAATTTTATTTTGCTTTTTTTGAACTTTATTATACTTTATTTTAATAAATTAGGAGAATATAATGTCTAGTTTTGTTATTAAACTAATAGCAATAATTTCAATGTTTTGTGACCACACTGGTGATGCCATCGTTGGTGATTTTAGTGTGCTTAGTATAATTGGTAGAATTGCATTTCCCCTATTTGCTTTTCAACTTGTAATTGGATATGAACATACTCATGATTTGAAGAAGTATATGCTTAGGCTTCTTGTCTTTGCTTTTATTTCTCAAATTCCTTATGGAATAATGATTCATAATATTAGCTCAGCTTACTTCCCATTAAATATTTTCTTTACTTTATTATTAGGCATAATTTGTATGTATATTTTTGATTATACTAAAGAAGATTCAAATTTAAAGAATAAAAGAGGATTTAATATTTATATCTCACTTTTGAAACTTTTATTGATTACATTTATTTTAATAATTGCTCAACTTACTAAAGTTGACTATGAAGCTTGGGGCGTATTTTTAATTTTGTTTATTCATATTTTTTATAAACAAAATAAGGCTATATTTTCACTTGGCTTTATTGCTCTTTGCATAGTTAGATATATTTCTTATTTCTTTATGCCTGTTGATTTATCAAGAGTTATTTTGTTTATTATCTTTACAGCATTTCCTCTTATATTTATGCTTTTGTATAATGGAAAAAAAGGTCCTTCTATAAAATACTTTTTCTATGCTTTCTATCCAGTTCATTTAATTATATTGGATATAATTCATTTTCTTATATGAAGTTATTATAATTTATAATTTATAATTTCTATTACTCTATTTTTATATTTCTAATATTTTAAATCACAAAATATATTCTATCTTTTTTGAATTCTAACTTATTTTTTATGATAATGCTTGATTTATTCCATTTGATATTATCATTTGCATATTGTCTACAAGTTGATCAATTTCTTTAGGCATTACTGCTAAATTAAATTTTGTTGGTTCTAAAACATCTTTCATTAATCTGTATTTTTGTTCATAAGTTGCATCTTTAAAAAAGCTTAATTCATTAAATTTTTCAGCCATTATATCAATACTATTAGCAACAATTGTAGCAGCATCTACTATTGTTGGTACACCTATTGAAATTACTGGAATCCCAAGTGTATCTATGCTTAATTCTTTTCTATTATTTCCAACTCCTGCTCCTGGTACAATTCCTGTATCTGATACTTGTATTGTTTTCAATAGTCTTTCAATATCAGTTGACATCAATGCATCTATAACAATTAGCATTGATGGATTTATTTTTTCAATTATTCCCTTTAAAATTTCTTGAGTTTCAATTCCTGTATTTCCTAATACTCCTGGCGCAATAGCACTTACCTCCCTTGTCCCTTTTGGTAATAGTTCAGGTTTATATTTTAATATATGTCTAGTTATCTCTAAATCTTTTATAACAGTAGGTCCTAATGAATCTGCTGTTGTATCTTCATTTCCAAGTCCAACTACTAATATAGATTGATTACTTTTTATTAGTTTTTTTAATTCTTCTGAAAGTAATTCACTTGCTTTTTCAAGTTCTTCTTTTGAAATTATTTCTATATCTCCTATGTTAATAGTCGTATATGTTCCAATCTTTTTTTGTATTTTTTTGCTTCCATCTTCATTTAAAACTTTTACTACTGTAACTTTTAAATTATCTGTTATTTTTTTAGTATCAGATTCAATTCCATCAATTTTAATAGAATTATTTATTTTGTTATTTTCAGTTATTTTATTATCTCTATCTTTATTTATTTTCTTTTTATTATCTTTTTTTATTCCAATGTTTTTTATAATATTTTCTCTTTCATCCGCTAAATCTGTTCTAAAATTATACATAAAAAAGCCTCACTTTCTAACTTTTATTATGTTAGAAAATTTGGCTTTTATTCAAGTTTCATTTAATGTTTTATTATTTGATTTTTAAATATATTATTTTTACTCTTTTTAGTTTTATTTAAACATCGTTTTAACTTTAACAGATATTGAGCAACAAAGTGAGAAAAAAGTGAGAGGTTTTATGTAAACATTGTTTTAACTTTAAATATCTTTCATATTTCATGAGCAATATTTGCATAGTACAGATTCAATTCCGACTCCTATATCTAAAGAACCATTTTTAGATGCTTCATCTATATAAATAAATTCCTCTAATATTTTGCTTAACTCATTTTCTGTAAAATATTTTGCTTGCATGCTATATTTATTTATAAGAAAAACTTGATTTGGTTTTAATTTAAGGTTTTGTGCAACCTGTCTTGGATCAGATATTTTTACTATATAAAGCTTTTTAAAATGTCCATATAGCATTATTAATATTCTTTGTAAAGGTTCTCTTGCATAAGTAAGATCGTGTAATACATCAATAGCTTTTTTAATATTTTTCCTACCTAAATTATCAGTCAAATCAAAAATAATACTATCTGATTTTTTATTAGTCAAAGAATCAATATCTTCTTTTGTAATTGTTCCACCATTTCCAGCATACTCAATTAATTTACGAAGCTCATTAATTATATCTTGCATATTTGTACCACAGCATTCTATAAAATATTGTGCGGTGTTTTCCATAATATTTACATGATAAGCATTTGATATTGACTTTACTTTTGCAATCAATTCAGGCATTTTCTTTTCTTGAAAATCTTTTACTGTTCCAACTTTTGAAATCAAATTATATAATTCATTTTTTTCGACATCTTCATCTTCTATAAATACTAATTCAACGGTATCTGTATTATTCTCTGATAGATATTGGCTAATGCTCTCCGCTAATTGATTTTTCTTCTTAAATAATCCAGAATTTCGTACTTCAATTAATTTTGTAGGGTATCCAAATGCAGGAGTTTCAATATCTGATATTAACTCAGATATATTATTTTCATCTATTTGTATATAGTTTATTCCAAGTTTTAATTCTTCAAAATTTTTACGTATCTTATTCAAAAATTCTTTTTTTAAGTAATCATCTTCACCATATAAAAGATAAATCAAAATTGCCTCCTTTAATAAATATAATTTATTATATTATATTAAATATTAAGTTTTTTTTCAATAATATTACTTATTTTATTAAAAAAAACTTCATCTTTTTTATATTTTTTGTTTAGATATGAGCATTGTATATATTTCGTTTCTCTAATATTTTTTAAATCAATTTGATTAGCATATATATTTCCTTTTATTGTTTTATTATAAAACATTTTTGAAATATCTTTAATTTTTTTAGAATTATTTTTATATGTAATTCCAGTTAAATGATAAAAATTTCTTTTATCAAATTTTAATTCCGTTATTTCTAAATCAATTTTATTTTTTTCCATACTAATTATTAATATGTTTTTTCCATTTAGCATTTTATCATATTTATTAGCACATTTTTTTATTTCGGATAAGATTTCATTTTTTTGTATATCTATTGGTAGATTTTTAAATTTATTAAAATCTTGTACCACTAAAAATACTCCTCTGCTTTTTTAGATTAAAATATTAAAAAAAGGAGAGCAATTTATGTACTATTGTACATATAAAAACTCCCCTTTTTTATTATGCGATTTTTATGTTGTCTGCACAACCTCGTAGACATCCTAAGTTCTACTAGAACCTATATTAAGTTATAGGAAATTATACAAGCATCTATATATCTTGTAAGATTGCAGATTATTTTTGTGTCGCACCACTTTTAATATATTTATTATACTATGCATCTTCAATGTTGTCAACTGATTTATAATAAATATATTAATATTTTATGTAAATTTTACCATTTTATTCTTCATTTTTGTTTAGTAAAATTCTAAATATTTCTGATACACTCCATGCCTGAGCAAATGCTCCTTTTCCCCATTTAGGACTAGATGCATCATATAGTTCGCATATACTTCCAACTGTATTCCCTCTAGTTAATTCATTTATAAAAGTATTTGCTATATTTACTTTAAATTGTAATAATGTGTTTTTTAATCCTTCTTTGTAAGCATCTTTTTCCTCTGCTTTAATCATATTATTCATTGCATTATAATATTGTCCTAAAAGCCAAGGCCAAGCTGGCCCTTGATGATAGCTTGAATCTCTTTGAATAGGTCCCCCTTCATATACTGGTACAAAACCTAATTCATCAGATGCTAATGTCTGTAATCCAAATTTGTTGAGTAATTTTTGAGTTATAGTAATAAAAGTTTCTTTTGCAATATCTCCATTGCATTCTAAAACTGGAAACGACATACTTATTGCAAATATTTGATTTGGTCTTACTTTATCATCACCTATTACATCATATAAACATTTTTTCTGTGGATTATAAAATTCTTTTGCAAATGATTTCTTTGTTCTCTGTGCTAAATATCCATATTCTATAGTAGCTATTGGCTTTCCCCAATGTTTGTTTATTTCTTGCATTATCTTTAAAGCATTGTACCACATTGCATTTATCTCAACTGCTTTTCCATTTCTAGGTGTGATTGCTTTATCTCCTACTTTTGCATCCATCCAAGTGTTTTGAGTTTCTGGTGTGCCTGATACTAGTAAATAATCTCTTTCATCTAAATAAATATTATTATTATCTAAATTTGTTCCATCTATGTATTGATCAATAATATTTTTCATTTTTGAATATAAATTATCTCTTACAAAATCATA
Source organism: Bacillota bacterium (assembly GCA_052036095.1). Classification (GTDB taxonomy): domain Bacteria; phylum Bacillota; class Clostridia; order TANB77; family CAG-508; genus CAG-793. Next base: position 17,481 of record JBPOHA010000053.1, on the reverse strand, counting down.
ATTACCTGTATATTTTAAATATTTATATACTGCATCAAAAAATAATAATGATGCATCAACACTATTATATAGTGGCTTGTTAGTATACTCATCAAATCCGTTTGGAACTATTCCTTTTTTTACTTTATTAGCATAAGTAAGTAATACTTCTTCTGCTATTTTAAACCTTTTTGGCATTAGCAATAGTCCTTCAAAAGCTATTAATGAATCTCTTCCCCAATCTAAAAACCATGGATATCCTGCAATTATAGTATGTAATTTAGTAGAACTTCTATATACAATAAAATTATCTGATGCTATTATATATTTTCTTACTAAGTCTCTGTAGATTGCCTCGTCTTCATTTGATTTTGGCAAATTTAAAAGTAATTTTGATTCTATTAATTGTCTTCCAATTCTTTTAACTTCATTATCTATTACTTCTCTTGCATTTATGCTTTGTATTTCATTAAAATTAATTCCATTTTTTTCTTCAATAGAGCATACAAATGTTATCTCTTTATCTTCATTAGGTTTTAATTCTATTTCAAAAGTACCTGGTACTAAATGATTTTCTTCTGCATCAAATCCTCTTTCTTGTTCTTTTTCATAAAACATAGATCTAAAATAATCATCTTTATGTACAGTATATTTACTTCCTTTAACTCCTATGTTTACTCTTGTAGAATTTTCAAAATTAAGTTGAATTTTTCCCTCTTCAATTATTTGATTATAATTAAACTTTGTATCTAATTTTTCAGCATGAAAATCTCTAAAATTGACTATTGGAGTAATGTTAATTTTTGTATTAGACTTTTGATTCATTATTCTATACATTACAACTACAGCATTCTTGCCATATACCATACAAATTGATTTTTCAATAACAACATTTTCAACCTTATATGTATATATAGGAATAATACCTTTTTCAAATTTAGTCATATATGTATAACCTTCACTAATGTCACCAAGAGAATTATTTGTATATAAGTTATACTTGTTTTTACCTATTTCAATGCTTTCATCAACTTTTGATAATATTAATTTTCGTTCTCCTGGAGGATTCATTGATGCAATTAAAAGTCCATGATATCTTCTAGTATTCATCCCTCCAAAATCAGTTGATGCGGCATAACCACCAATTCCATTAGTTATTAACCATTCTCTCATTTGTATTTCTCCTTATTTATTTCATTCTTCATCTTGTATTTTAAATTCTTCCAATTTATCCTTGTTTCTTCATTTCATTCATCTAGCTGCATTTTTTTATTTTCTTATAGATTATTTTTTATTATTGCATCAATCTAGCTACATTTTTTTATTTTCTTATAGATTATTTTTTATTTATTTCATCATCTAGCTTGTGATTTTTTCTTTTAGATTTTCTTTACTTTTTTTCCTATTGAGTTTTCTTTTTTTCTTCATTTTTAGCATTATTTTTATCTATATCATTTGAAAACTTCTCTTTAATCTTTTCATTTTCTTCTGCTGCTTTTAATTTTTCAATATTTTTTGCAAATTTATTTTTCTTTCTATTTTTAGCCTTTTCTTCACTTTCTCTTATTGATTCTAATCTATCTTTATATTTCATAGTAAATTTACTCTTAGAACCTGGTTCTCTTCTTTCAAAAGGCTTTTTGCCTGATTTTTGAAACTTTTTTTCAGCTTTTTCACGTTTGCGTATTTCTCTCTTAGTTTCCCTTAATTTAGAATTAAGCATCATATATTGACTATCATTTTGCATATCTTTAAATTTTAATTCATCACAAATTAGTTGGATTATAGTAGATGCAATTACATCAGGATCATGTCTAATTGAATCTCCTTCAACTTTTGATAAATCCCTCTGTATTAAATGTACACCCAATTCTTTTGCTTTTTGTATATCTGGCAAAACAATATCTGCACCTTTTAAATTATATTTATGTATAAATTCTGGAACAATCTCTCCTGTATCATATATGCAATAATTAATAATTCCCTCTCCTACATAATCATCTATTGCTTTTATATGTTCAGATAAAGTATAATTATCAGTTTGTCCCATTTCTGTCATTATATTGCTTACATAAACCTTTATAGCTTTACTTTCTTTTATAGCCTTTGCAATTCCTCTTACCAATAAATTAGGAATTACATTAGTGTATAAGCTTCCAGGTCCTATAACTATCGCGTCAGCATCAATTATCGAGTCAATTACTCCCGGTGATGGTAATGTATTAGTTGGATTTATATATATTCTAGATATCTTACTTGTCTTTTCACTAACTATCTCTGGAATTTTATCTCTCTTTTCGACAACAGTACCATCTTCAAGTTCTGCACAAATATTAATTGGATCTAATGTAACAGGCAAAACTCTACCAGTCATATTTAATATACTTTTTGAATTTTCTATAGACTTAGTGAAATTTCCATAAGATTTATTCATTGCTAAAAAGTATATATCACCAAAAGACAAGTTATTTAATTTACCATCTTCAAACTTGCAATTTAGTAATTTTTCCATTTCATTTTCATCATACGAAAGAGCTACTAAACTTTCTTTTATATCATCAATAGGTAATACTTGCAAAGCTTTCTTTGAATCTGTTGGTGTTTCTCCATAATCTGATACTGTAACTATAGCAGTAATATTATCTGTATAATTTTTAAGTCCTCTTAATACAGTATTAAGCCCACTTCCGCCACCAATTACAACAATTTTTGGACCTTGATTGTATACCTTCTTGTTAAAAATCAATGTATTAACATTATTTTTTTCGCTTCTTGTATCACTTTCTTCAACTAATATTTCAAGCATCCTTTTTTGCATAAATATCATGCTAATGATAATTGTAGCAAATCCTATTACAAATGAAATCACTATTTTTATAAGTTCAAATGTACTTAATGTTTTAAAAGCTAATATGTTAGCTATCCCATAGCAAACAAGTACAACTCCAATTATTCCTAATAGCATCCATCGTTTCATTTTTGAGCTCGATTTAAACCATTTTAAAAATCCATTCATTCTCCTATAATCCTCACTTCTGCTTCTATTTTTTTACCAAATTTTTCATACACTTTTTCTTGAACATATTTTATTAAATCTATTATATCTTTTGCAGTAGCATTTCCAATATTTACAATGAAACCCGCATGCTTTTGAGAAACTTGTGCTCCACCAATTTTATAACCTTTTAAACCTGCTTCATCTATAAGTTGAGCTGTTATAAAATCTGTTCCTCTCTTAAATGTACTTCCAGCGCTTGGCTTATCTAGTGGTTGACTAGCTATTCTTTTAGATTTATATTCTTCCATCTTATTTTTTATATTTTCTTTATTAGATTTAGTTAATTTCAAATTCGTACTAATTATTATAGAATCTTTTAGTTCATTTTGAAATATACTATTCCTATATGCAAAATTGCATTGAATTACACTACAATTTTTATCATCTTTTATTTCTTCCCCATCTTGAATTTCTATATCTTTATTATAATTTTTAATTGATTTGTCTTCTGTATAGTCAATTCCATTATGATTTATTATTTTAATATTAGGATTCTTTATTGTTTTAATTTTATTGTCAACTAAATCAATATATGTAACATCTATCACTATATCCTGCATCTCACTTCCATAAGCTCCTGCATTCATAACTATTGCTCCACCTACAGTTCCTGGAATTCCAGAAGCAAATTCAAATCCACTTAAATCATTTTCTAATAATGTATTTGCAAGACTCGCATTAGATATACCAGCATCAACTTTAACACAAAATGCGTTTTTTTGGTATTTAATATCATTATAATTTTCTATTTCGTTGAATTGAATATCTTTATCGTTTTTTGCTTCGTTAAATTGAATATTTTTATCGTTCTTTATTTTATTAAATTTAATATCATTATAATTTTCTATTTCATATTTAGAAGCTGTATATTTAATTACAACTCCTCGAATTCCATTGTCTTTAACAATTAAATTGCTACCATTACCAACTATAGTAAGTGAAATTACTTTATTTTTTATTTCTGATAGGTCTAATAATTTTCTTAATTTTTGTTCACTATCAACCTTAACAAAAATGTCTGCATTTCCTCCAACTTTAAAAGATGTATGCTTACTCATAGGTTCATTTATAAAGACATTATTTTTTTCCACAATTTCAGTTATCTTATTAGCTAAAGCTAATATTTTATTGTCTAATTTAGATTCTATTTTTAGACTTTGAGTATTTAAAGAAACAACCGTATTTTCTTTTTCAAAACCATTTTGAGCACTATATAGTGTACTTTCATTTTCATTTACAGAATTTTCAATAACCATTATATTATTCCTTTAACTATAAATTTAATATTATTCATTCATATTTTATCATTTCTCAATAAATTTTACAATATTATTAGAAAAATATAATAATTTATCCAAATTATTTAAATCTCTTTACTTTACTTTTAAATTGTTATATATTTATAAAGTAATTTAAATAATAAAATTTACATAAGAATAATTTATTGCAATGAAAGGACTAATTAATACAATGGGAGACATTAACGTTTATTCAGGGCCAATGAAATGTGGAAAAACTCAAGAAATTTTAAATGAATACAAAAGACAATTAATATCTGGAAAGAAAGTAAAAATGTTTAAGCCTAAAATTGATACTAGAACATTAGATTGTGTTGCTTCTCGCAACGGAATTGATATTCCAGCTATTTCGATAAAAAAAATAAATGATTTATATAAATATGATGCCGATGTTTATTGCATTGATGAATTTCAATTTTTAGACGGTGATGTCAATGTAATCCAAGATATGGCTGATTCCGGTAAAAAGTTTTTTATCGCTGGTCTTAATTTAACAGCTGAAAAAAAGCCATTTGGCAAAATGGCTGATTTATTATGTATTTCTGATAACATAAATATGCTTACTGCTATATGTGATAATTGTAAGAATGATAATGCTGTATTTACATATTTTAAAGGTGGAAAAAATACTGAAATAGTTATTGGTGATAAACAATATATGTCACTTTGCAGACATTGCTATGAAGAATTTGTTAAAAAAGACTTATCCAAAAATAAGAATTAAAGCTGCAAACCAAACAAATCTATTATTTTTATCTTTTTTAAAGTCATCTAAATTGATATCTAATATATTAGTATCTGCTATATCTTTTTTATCAACAATAGAAGTTATTATATGGTCAACTTGATTAAAATTATATTTTATTTGGAAATCTTGTATCTCTTTTGATGCAAGATTATTTATTTCTACATATTTTGTTCCTACATTTACATTTCTCTTTGTATAACAATCAAATTTTAAGTATTTATCTTTTATAGTCTCATTTGTATCATTTGTAATCTCTCCCTCGGCATAGCCATTGACTAATGAAGCTTTTGATTTTGTTATTTTTACATTTATTGAATTTGTATTACTATTTTCACAAGATATATTCTTATAGCTTGCTCTTAAAAATAAATAGGATACTATATCTACCAAAATGTATACTATTGCCATTATAACAAAATATTTAAAAAATGTTTTCATCCTTTTCATTTTTTTACTTTACCTCTCTAATATTAAAATCTTATTTTTATAACTTTCTAAATACTCCAGCAACTTTTCCGAGTATTTGGCAGTCTGGCACAATTATTGGACTCATTGTACTATTTTCTGGTTGTAATCTAATATGGTCTTTTTCTTTATAAAAAGTTTTTACAGTAGCTTCATCTTCTATCAATGCAACTACAATTTCACCATTTTCTGCAGTATTAGTTCTCTTTACTAATATATAATCTCCACTTAAAATTCCTGCTTCAATCATACTTTCGCCTCTAACAGTTAGCATAAAACTTTCTGAATTTCCAACGAAATCAATAGGAATAGGAAAATTATCAGTAATATTTTCAACTGCTAAAATAGGTTGTCCTGCTGTAATCTTTCCAATTACAGGGACATTGACCATTTCTTTATTAGAATAGAATTCTTTTGCACCAGTTACTCCATTTTGGTCAGTTATTGTCATATCTCCTTTGAAATCTCTAAGTAATCTCAAAGTTCTTCCTTTTTGATTTTCTTTTTTTATGTAACCTTTTTCCTCAAGAGTATTTAAATATCCCTGGACAGTAGCCGTTGAACTTAGTCCTACTTTTTTGCATATTTCTCTTACTGATGGTGGATATCCATTATTTACAATTCCATCTTGAATACATTTTAGAATTGACCTTTCTCTCTTATTTAAACCATTCGAATCTCTTTTAGACTTATTCATACTACGCATCCTCCTAAATTTTAATAATTATAATAAATTAAATTATTTTTAGCTTTAGTTTATGATATTAATCCAATTCTACTTTATATTTGCATAAATTCATTAAGCACTTTTTAAAACATTTTATATAATAGAAAATTAAATTATTCTTAAAAATTGCTGTCGCTATTAATTGAATTTACTATATCATAAAAAAACGTGTTTGTCAAACAAAAGTTCTAAAAAAATCTGTTTGATTTTTGAATTTTGAAATAGCGCTTAATCGTTCCCTTAAAATTATGCTTCGTTGTATCAAAATAAATCATTCTAGCTAATTTATAGATTTCATTTAATATCTTTCTTTTGTATATCTTTTTGCTTATTTACATTCTTTTTGATAATTGCGAGCCCATCTCCTACTTCAATAATCTTTGTATTTAGCTCTGGATTTTCAGTAGATTCATGTATAAATTCACGTAAATGAGTAACTGCAGTACGTTGTTTATGCTTATTATAATCACTCATTACATATCCTTTATATAGTACATTATCTGCAAATATTACTCCTCCATCTTCTAGTAAGCGTAAACTTTCTTTTAAATAGAATGGATATTTTCCCTTATTTGCATCTATAAAAATCATATCATACTTTTTATTAAGTTTCTCTATTGTTTCTGTTGCATCACCTTCAATAATATTTATTCTTTTATTTGTCCCATCATCCTTATTATATACATCTAAAAGTTTAATATTTATTCTAGCTTCTGCAATTCTTTCTTCATCTCTTTCAAGTGTATCTATTATACCATTAGGTGCTAATATCTTTGAAAAGCAAAGAGCTGAATATCCAACTGCTGTGCCAATCTCTAATATTCGATTTATCTCTTTTGGCTTAATATTATCTATTATTTCATTTAAAGTCTCATCCATAATTATTGGAATATGACGTTCTAAGGCATTATTTTTAATCTCTTCTAATTTCATTTTTATTCCCTCTTCTTTGCATTTTTTATAGATATACCAATGTAATATTATAAATAAATATATAAATTAACGCAAAATTATGCGTTCTTTGATTTTTTTGTGTGTTAAAAATTCTAAACTTTTCTCTCGCTAATACACCACATTTTTAATTGCTAATACACCACATTTTTAATTACTAATATGTGCATTAATCGCTAATACGTATTTAATTGCTAATATGCACATTAATCGTTAATACACACATTTAAAATCACTAATACGCCACATTTAATCGCTAATATGCTCATTTTAATATAATAAGAAACTATAACTTTCTCATTATATAAAAAACATTCTAATATTGTGTATATACTAGAATGTTTTTATTCTTTATAATAATATTGTTAATTATCTAACTAATGCTCTCAAAATATTAAGCATTGTTTTGACCTCTTTTAGCTTCTCTCTCTCTTGTTTTTGTATCAAGAGTTTTCTTTCTTAATCTAATATTTTTTGGAGTAATCTCAACAAGTTCATCTTCTGCAATAAATTCAATTGATTGCTCTAACGACATTCTTAATGGTGGAACTAATCTAAGAGCATCATCTGATCCTGAAGCTCTAGTGTTAGTTAAATGTTTCTCTTTACATACATTTATTGTAATATCTTCATTTCTTGAGTTAACCCCTACGATCATTCCTTCATATACTTCAATACCAGCGCCTATTAAAAGTTCTCCCCTTAATTGTGCATTAAATAATCCATAAGTAATTGAAACTCCAGGCTCAAATGCTACTATTACTCCTCTTGTCCTAGCTTGAATTTCCCCTTTATATGGTCCATATTCTTTAAATACGCTAGCCATAGTTCCTTCTCCGCGAGTATCTGTTAAAAACTCTGTTCTATAACCAATTAATCCTCTCGCTGGAATATCAAACTCTACCTTTGTATGTCCTGGTTCAGCTGGCTCCATGTTTACCATTTCACCTTTTCTAGTACCAAGTTTTTGTATAACTGTTCCTACTGTATCATCTGGAACATTTACACTTAATGTTTCAATAGGTTCACATTTTACTCCATCAATATCCTTAAATATAACTTTTGGTCTTGATACAAGAAGTTCAAATCCTTCTCTTCTCATTGTTTCGATTAATACAGATAAATGAAGTTCTCCACGTCCACATACTTCGAAGCTTTCAGCTCTATCTGTTTCTTTAACTCTAAGTGATACATTTCTTTCAAGCTCTTTAAATAGTCTATCTCTTATATGTCTTGATGTAACGAATTTTCCTTCTTTTCCTGCTAAAGGTCCATCATTTACAGAGAATGTCATTGAAACTGTTGGCTCATCAATATTTACAAATGGGATTTTTTCTGGATGTTCAATATCACAGATTGTATCACCAATGTTTATATCACCAACACCTGAAATAGCAACAATATCACCTGCTTTGATTTCTTCAGCTTCTACTCTTTTTAATCCTTGATAAGTAAACAACTTAGCAATTTTTCCATTTATATTTTTATCTTCTTTGCAAACAGTAATAGATTGATTTAATTTGATTGTTCCTCTTTCAACTCTACCTATAGCTATTCTTCCAAGATAATCATCATAATCTATATTAGAAACTAATAATTGCATTGTTCCATCAATATCACATTTTGGTGGATCTATATGTTTTATGATTGTATCAAAAATACAAGTAATATTATCACTTTCATCTTCTAAGTGCATTTTAGCAATACCATTTTTAGCAGATGCATATATTACTGGGAAATCTAATTGTTCATCAGTTGCATTTAAATCCATAAATAATTCAAGAACTTTGTCAACAGCTTTTAGTGGCTGTGCTCCTGGTCTATCTATCTTATTAATTACAACTATTGGTTGTAAATTAAGTGCTAAAGATTTTTTTAAAACCTCTCTAGTTTGAGGCATTGGTCCATCAAATGCATCAACGACTAGTAAAACGCCATCAACCATCTTAAGTACACGTTCAACTTCTCCTTCGAAGTCAGCATGTCCTGGTGTGTCAACTATATTAATCTTTACTCCATTATACATTACTGATGTATTTTTTGAAAGAATTGTAATTCCTCTTTCTTTTTCAAGAGCATTTGAATCCATTACTCTCTCTGCGACTTGTTCATTATCTCTAAACACATGGCTTTGATGTAATAGAGCATCTACTAGTGTAGTTTTTCCATGGTCTACGTGTGCAATAATTGCTACATTTCTTACGTTTTCGTTTTTCATTTTTTATTATTCCTCTCTAATTCTGCTTAGAACTGTATTCATTACTAGTTCCTTCAATTTCTTTTATTGATAATTCAATTTTCTTATTTTCTAAATCTAGGCCTATTATTTTGGCATTTACTTTTTCACCAATTTCAAGTTTTTCTTCCGGCTTAGCAATTCTTTGTTCACAAATTTGTGATATATGTATTAAGCCTTCTATTCCTTTTTTTAATTCTGCAAATGCTCCAAATGGAACTATTTTCTTGATTTTTACTTTAACTATATCTCCTACTTTATAGTCAAGTTTACTCCAAGGGTCTTCTCCTTTTTCATCATAGGCAAGTTTCATTCTTTTATTGTCTTTATCAATTTCTTTTATTGTTACTTTTATCTCTTGTCCGGGTTTTAATAAATCTTGTGCTTTTGCTTCTCTGTCCCAAGACATTTCAGATATATGTAATAATCCTTGTATTCCGTTTATATCAATGAACGCTCCATAAGAGCATACACTTGAAACAACGCCATCGTATTTATCTCCTGGCTTTGCTTCATTCCAAAAGTTCGTAATTTTCTCTTCTGATTTTTTTCTTATTTCTTCTTTTCGAATCTTTTTGCAAGATAATAAAACATTTCCTTCACCATCATTTAATTTTTTTACTTCAGCAGTAATTGTATCTCCTGCTTTAACAACATCGGCTGGATTTACATTTTCATCAAATGAAAATTCTGTTTTTGGAATAATTCCATCGGCTTTATAATTAATATCTACATATACTTCACCTTTTTGACTTACTCCAATTACAGTTCCTGTAACTATTTTATCTAATCTTTTCGCTTTATTCATAGAATTATTTAATAACTCTTCAAAAGAAATATTGTCTTCGTTCATAATATAAGACCTTTCTTTACAAAATTTGCTACTTTATTATACTCTATATCTTTTGTTTTGTCAACATAATTATTTGTTTCATAACTTCTTCAGTAGCATTATCTATCCAATTTGGATCGTCAGTTTTATATTGATTTATATCAATTGGCTTTCCATAATTAAATACAACTTTTGTAAAAGGCTTAAATTTTCCTTGAACTCCCACTGGCACAATTTTTACATTAGTCTTTGATGCTAAATAAACCGCACCATTCTTTACTTTTTCATTTTTATCTAGTCCATGTCTTGTTCCTTCTGGGAAGATTCCTAAAATTTCTTTATTTTTTAATGCAGACAAGCATAGCTTGATTGACGCAATATCTTGCTTTCCTCTTTTAATTGGAATTATATTAAATAAATGAGCAAGCCAATTAATTGGTCCATTTTTGTATAATTCAACTTTAGCAACAAATCTTATTCTTTGCTTATTAAGTAATGTAATACCTGCTGCATCTAATGTATTTAAATGATTAGAACATATTATAAATCCTTCTTTAGATTCCAAGTTTTCTGTTCCAACTCTTTTTACTCTATAAACTGCATGATATGCAAAAGCTAAGATTGACTTTGTTACAGCTCTTACAATTTTTTTCCAAGTAGTTTCTTTTCTCATTATGTATGCTTGATCATATATTTTTAATAATTTTTTCTTTCTATTAATTATCTTAGATGCCTGATTTAAAACTTCTTTTGCTGTCATATTAGTAGTATCAATTAGTATTGCATCATCTGCTTTTTTTAGAGGTGAAACTTTACTTGTCTTATCGTTGTTATCTCTAAAAGCTATATTTTCTTTAACTTCTTCTAATGTTGATGAAATTCCTTTTTCTTGATTCTGTTTATATCTTCTTTCTACTCTTTTTTCTAATGAAGCATCAACGTAGAGCTTAACATCAGCATTTGGGAATACATTAGTTCCTATGTCTCTTCCATCAAGTACAACGTCTTTGCCTTCAGCCATTTTTCTTTGAAGACTGACCATAGCTTCTCTTACTTCTGGTAAATGTGAAACTTGTGAAACTAAATTATTTACTGGTTCTTCTCTTATTTCTTTGCTAACATCTTCATTGTTTAAATAAGATTTTCCATCATCAAAACTTATATTAATCTCATTAAGAACTTGTTTTATTTTTTCCGTTTCTTCTAATTTTATATTTTTTCTAATTAACTCTAATGTAACACATCTGTAAGTAGCTCCTGTATCAATATTCATAAGGTTATATTTTTTTGAAAGTGCTAATGCAAGTGTTCCCTTTCCTGTGCTTGTCGTTCCATCAATTGCTACGATAAATGACATATTTTTTCTCTCCTCTTATAATTTATTTTAATCTATACTATTTGTTATATCAGATATGTCTGGAAAATTAGGCATCGTGATTTTCTTAGCTATAATTTTCATCACAATTACATTCATAGTTGTTTGACGTTCTATTTCTCTAATACATCTTTCCTTGAATTCCTTAAGCTCAAACATTATATTAAATCCATATTTAATTTCAACTTCAACATATATAGATGGACCATCGTCTGATTTTATTACTCTAACTTTTAATATTTCCGTTATAGAAGGAGTCTTACTTGCTATATATTCTATAATCTGTCTAAATACTGTATCAGATATTGTAAAATTTCCCATATAGCTAAATGTAGGTCTAATTATTGATTTTTCAGCTATATATGGATCATTCCCTATACCTTTCGTTTTAAATATTTGTAAAGGATCCAATAAAAATCCCGAGAAATCTTTTTTTATTTCAAATGTTGGAACTGGTATTACATGCTTTCCTTCTGTTGTTCTTATACGTTTTGCATTTTCAATTTCTTCCTCAGTAGCAACATCTGTTATATATATAACCTTTTGTATTTTAGGCAATTGGATATTCTCAGCAATTTCATTAACCATTTTGTCAGAAGTTCCAAGTATTAAAATTGACTTAGGCTTAGCTTTTTCAATAGCCTTAATCATTTCTTTTTTTTGCTCAGGATTAACAAATAGTGCCCTTTTAACCGTTTCTATCTTTGTAGGTGCTTTTTTAGCAGAACTTCCTGCAATAATTTCATTATCCTTTACAAGAATTCCATCATCGATAATATACTTTATATTATACTCTCCAGCAACCATTTGCGCTCTGTAGCTTTTTCCTGTTCCAGAAGAACCTACAAAAGCATATACTTTAATATCTTTCATTATTTATCCCTTTCATCTTCAAAATTTTTTCTATCAATTGAAAGTCTATTCTAAATAATTTTGGCTATCAAATTTGAAGTCTATTTTAAATAATTTTGGCTATCAACTTTGAAAGTCTATTCTAAATAATTTTGGCTATCAAATTTGAAGTCTATTTTAATTTTTCTCTTTCACATTCGGTTTAATTTCAATTTTACCTAAGATTACTTGTTCAAGATTACTTTATAATTCAATAAGCGATATTGAATATGAATAATTCTCATATTTCGTATTATATGATTTTTGCTCTATAATCTTTGCTCCATCAACTTGTTTTACTATATTTTCAGCAAGTGCAAAACTTCCATCACTTACTGCCCATACTTTTTTGCCTTTATTATTTTTTAACATATCTACAGAATATATAGTTTTGCCATAAGCTTCGTATGCTTCGTCAACATTATGCCAGTTTGATATATTCCAAAAATAAATATTGCTATTTACTTTTTCCAGTTTTGCAATTAAAACAAAACCTCCTCCGAAGTTAGTTACATCATTGTTATCAGTAATTATTATGTCATCAGTAGATATTCTACTTGATATATAATCAAAAGGTTCGGAATTAGAACTATCATAATTAGTCTTTATCATATTTATATTAGTTACAGTTGATACAATTACTATTATTGAACATATTGAAATTAATCTAATCTTATTATTATCTTTACCCATTAAAAATGCGTATACAAATATAACAAGTCCAGTAATATTTAAAAAATATCTTTCATATAAAATTTTTTGATTCAATATTTTATCAATAAGACAAACAACTAATATTAAACAAACATACACATATATTGCAAATAACACAGGTTTGCAATTTTTTCTATTTTTCCATAATAGAAATACTAGATATGCTAGCATTACTATTATAAATGTCCAAGCAAGCCAATCTGGTATATTTTGAGTTGCTGGATTTAATATTCCAGTAAATTGAAATTTTAATATTTTTAGTGAATCAATTTTTTGTATCCAATATCCTTTTGATACCGTTGATGTCTGAGCAAGCAAAGCTCTAAGCCATGGTAAATATAATAAAATCTGTGCAATAGCTGATATTATATTATATTTTAAATTCTTGTCAGCATTATTTGAAACATCATCTTTTAATTTTTCCGAATCATTAGCAATTTTATTTGCATTTTTTCTATGACATCTTTTTATTTTATTAACTATAAAAAACACTAATAATGTTATATTAACAATCGCAGCAATTAAAAGTCCATAATAATGAGTATATGCAGATGCTAAACTGCAAATTGAAAATATTACCCAATTCTTACTACTTACAACAATATTATTTTTTTCTAAATTACTTTTATAAATTCTATAAGCATAAATACACATTACTGTAACAAAAAACATTGCCCAAGTATACATTCTTATTTCGCCAGAATATACTAAACATACTGGCATAAATAAAGCTAAAAATGAAAATAATATTCCTGTTTTTTCGTCAAAATCTTTTTTTATATGTGTATATCCTAAAATTGACATTAATATCAGTGGAACACATGAAAATAATCTAACAAATATTATATTATTATTTGTTAAAATCATTACAATATGAATCATCCAATAATATAATATTGGATGAACATCATAACTTCCAATTTTCCATATATCTACAAAAGAATGATTTGCAATAGCTATAGAATAACTTTCATCAAACCATAAACAGGTATGAAAGCATGATAATGCAATAAATATTGAGCCAACAATTATTATAGCAATATGAATAATTTTATTTATATCTTTTTTTTGAATATTAACTAACTCTTTATTAATCTTCATTCTATCTATTTTTTAGTGACTCTCTTTCATCTGAAACTTCTTTTATATTAACATCTCTATTATGTTCGATTTTTTCCCAAGTAGTATTTTGTTTAAATAAACATTTAAAATTAATTAATAGCCATGAACCTAAAAATAATGGATACATTATAAGTCCTTTCCACATTTTCTTAATAGGTTTTCTATCAAGCCACATAATCGCAATTCCAGTAAATATTGGTAATATAAATGTTGGTACAATATATCTTAATATATTTATTCCAAAAGTTGCAGTTGTCATTCCTTTTGTTAAATAAAATATTGCGTTTAATACTAACAATAATATTGTTATAATAAACATTGGTATGCTTCCTAGCATATATAAAAGACCATCAAAATTCATTAAAGTCTTATTATCAACAGCTGCTTTAGTTAATGGTTTTGTATACTCACGTAAACATTGTATATGACCAATTGTCCATCTTGATCTTTGTGACCATGATGGTTTAAAATTAACTGGTTGCTCATCATATACAATCGCATCTGTTGCCCATCCTAATCTCTTACCTTGTATAATTCTTTTTAAAGAAAACTCTATATCTTCAGTTAAAGTATTAGTTTGCCAACCTGTATCTCTTATTGTATCAAGTTTTACCATAAAACCTGTACCATTAATAAGTGGTGATAAACCTGCATTATACCTAGCTAAATGATAAAATCTATTCATTGTCCAATAAAATATTGCATATCCAGCTGAAACCCAACTGTCACTTGGATTCTTTATATCACGATATCCTTGTACTACTTCTTCTCCTTGGCATAAATGCTTATTCATTGCAGTTAAAAAATGTTTATCTACAATATTATCCGCATCAAACACGCAGAAAGCTTCATAATCAGCTTTTGGATCATTAATAATTTTATTTAAAAATAATTGCAAAGCAAATCCTTTAGTTTTTTTCTTAGGATCTTCTTCTGTTCTTACAAATACCTTTGCTCCAAGTTTTCTTGCAGCTTCTTCTGTTTTGTCTGTACAATTATCAGCTATAACATAAATATCATAACAATCTTGTGGATAATCTTGTTTTTTCAAACTCTCAATAAGATTACCAACAACCTTCTCTTCATTATGAGCAGGAATTATTGCTAAAAATTTGTGGTTTTTATTTACTAATAATGGTTTATCTTTTAATTTAATCAAAGAAAACATACTAATAATTAGCTGATATATCCAATATATTGTAATAAGCCAAATTAGTGCTTGTTGCAAAAAGTATAAAAACTGCATACTTTTCTCCTTTATTTTTGGTTCATTTGAACATTTTATTTTTAATTTTATCTATTTGTTATTTGCTATTATTATTTGTTATTTTTATTTGCTTGTTTTAATTTGCTTGCTTTAATTTGCTATTTTTATTTGTTATTTTTATTTGCTTGTTTTAATTTGCTTGTTTTAATTTGCTTGTTTTAATTTGCTTGTTTTAATTTGCTTGCTTTAATTTGCTTGCTTTAATTTGCTTGTTTTAATTTTTTATTATAAAAATTATTTACTATATTTATCAATTATACTACAAAACTAACAATATTGCAATTATATTATTTTACTCCAGTTGTGCTCACTATTTCATTGCTAATCTCTTTTACTGTATCTGGGACTACATAATCTTCATCATCAAAAACTTCTTTATGTAGCTTTTCAACATTACTTGCAAGTGTTTTTGGTATGCAATAATAATCTATATTCTCTGAAGTAGCTTTTGCAGTATAATTATTTTTATTTAAAGCCACATCACTAGTTGAATAAGGAAATCCAAAAGTTTTTTGAATTTTATATAAAAGAATATTACTTGCTAGAGTTTTAATATCATCACTTTTAATATTTGTATGTATCTCTGGAAATATAGTATTCATTACAGAATCTAATTTTGTAACATCCATTTTTTTTAATTTTGTTATAACTTTTTCAAGCACAGTTCTCATTCTCTCAGCTCTTTTGTAATCAGAACCTGCAGTATAACGTATACGTGCATACGCTACTGCTTGGACTCCTGAAAGTGTTTGTGTGCCAGCTGTTTTTATATAGTTTGCACTCATATCAGTAACTCCAGATACATCTTTAATATATCCATTGATATATTGTAGCTCCTCACTGGTTATGTTTATTTGAATTCCCCCAACTGAATTTACTAAATCTGCTACTGCATTAAAATCAACAGTTACATACTCAGTAATATTTAGGTCAAAATTAGTATTTATAGTTTTTAATGTATTTGTAACACCACCATAATAAGCATGATTAATTTTATCTAGCTTTACAGTTCCGTCTTCATCCATACGAGTAAAAGTATCTCTATAAATAGAAAATAATGTAACATCATTTGTTTCTTTATTTATACTAGCAACCATTATGCAATCAGTCCTATAGTCATCATCATAAGTATCATAGCGTGAGTCTAAGCCAAATAAACAAATATTTCTAAACTTACTATCATCTACAGTAGCTTGCTCACTTATGCCCAAATCATTAGTATCATTAGTAATATTTTCATATTGGATTTTTCCAAGTTTTTCATTAACATAACCATTGGCTGCAAAATATATAGCAGTAAAAATGATTAAAATAATAATAAATATTATAAGTATAATCTTTACTAATTTATTTTTCTTTTTAGGAGCTTTTTCTTGTAACTTTGCTTCTTCTGCTTTTCTTTGCTTTTGCCTTGCTAGTCTTTCTTCAAAAGTATCACCTTTTATTGAACAGTTCTCGTCTTTAATCTTTTTCTTATTACATTCATTTTCATCTTTCAAATAATCACTTTTATCAGTTTTTTCTTTTTCAATTGTCCTATTTATTTCATTATTATCATATACATAGTTGCTATCACCATTAGCAAATCTTTTGCCTCTCATTTTTATTGCCTTTCATTCATTATTTTATATACTATATCATTTTTTGCAAAATAAGTAAATTATATTTAATATCTTTTTTATTATTTTTTTTATTGTGAATTGTAAAAGTAAATGCAAGTTATTAAATAAGATATTACATTTAGTCTTACACAATATAGTTTGTGTAATATTAAATGCAAGTGTATAATATAAGTTAGCAATTGTTTTGGGATTTGGA
>JBPOHA010000078.1:0-5776 GCA_052036095.1 Bacillota bacterium | reverse complement strand
TTTTTTCATTTTTGTTTTCTTCATTTTTTTCTATTTTTGTTTTTTTCATTTTTTTCATTTTTTTTTTATTCATTTTTTTCTATTTTTCATTTTATATTTTTTTAGGAGAACTTGGCACCTCTTTAATTAATGGTTTATCTTGAAGTTCTTTTTTGGTAAATTTTTTTATTTATATATTGCATAATTTTTCATTTCGCGAATTATTTTAGTTTTAATGTTTTTTATGATATTCTGCGTAATCCATATTCACATTTTGATTTAGCATTTTTTTTAGAAGAGCTTGGCTGAAATATAAATCTCTTTTGAATAAAATAATTTACTATAAAAATTGCTATATCTACAAATATCTTAGCAACAGTAATATTTATTGGTAGCATTGATAATAATGATACTATTCCTGAGCTTACAGCCATTTGAATTATAAACAATATCATATACTTATACACTTGCTTATTTACGTCTTCTTTACTCTTAAATGCAACTTTACTGTTCATTGCAAAATTAAACATTCCAGATGTAATTCTAGCTAATATATTTGCCATTGCTATTTGGATAGCTGTACTTAATGACATAACATTTACTAATATTGTAAAAAAGCCTACATCAATTAAGGCACTTAACACTGAATTTACTGCAAACTGAAATAATTCTTTATAAATTAAAATTGCATCACTTACAGTTTTAAAATGAGATGTATTTTTTTGCTCATATACAGTTTCTATCGGAATTTTTGTAAACTCTATATTTTCATTTGCAGCATTTATTAAGAAATTCATTTCATAATCGTATCTCGTTCCCTCTGTTTCTATAGCTAATTTAGTATAATTAGCAGGTATTGCTCTTAATCCAGTTTGAGTATCTTCTAACTCAATACCAGTCGACATTTTAAAATATATTGATGAAAATTTATTTCCAAATTTGCTTCTAGTTGGAACATTCTTTTCTCTAAAATTTCTTTCTCCAAGAACAATATTATTATGATTTTTTTCTAGTTCCTTTGCAACTTTTAAAATATCTTTTGGTAGATGCTGATAATCTCCATCTGCTGTTATATACCCATCAATATTTTTATAATGCAAAGATGCAAATTTTATTCCATCTTTTATTGCTTTTCCTTTCCCTAAATTTATTTCATGATGTAAAACTACACACTGCATTGCTTCTATCTCATCAAATATTTTTGTACAACTTGAATTACTTCCATCATCTATAATTAATATATTCTCAAATTCAACTTTTTTTAATTCTTTTATTAAATCTACTAATTTTTTATTTGGATTTAATGTAGGTATTATTAAAACATTCTTCATTCCATATACTTCCTTTCCTTTGAATTATATGTTAACATTCATACCTTAATTTTTACTTAAAAAAAAATATAAAGAATTAAATATTAATTTAATTTCTTATATTTTTCTTAATTTTATTACAAAAAATCCTTCATATGCTTTGTTTGGAGCAACTAACAATGCTCCATTAATATTGCAAGGAAGCTTTGGTATATCTTCAATTCCTTCCAATTTAATTGGTTCTATTTCAATATTTTTTTCCTCTTTTAATACCTTTTCAATAATATTTTCATTTTCTCTATATAATACTGAGCAAGTCGAATATACAATTTCTCCACCTTTTTTCAAAAGCTTTATTGCTTTTCTTAAAAGCGCTAATTGCGTTTTTTCTAATTTATCACTATAACTTTCTGTAAATAGTATTTTTTTTGCATCATTTAAATTTATTGTGCCACTTCCACTGCATGGTGCATCTAGCAATATTTGATCAAAAGCGAAAAAATCGTCTAAGTTTCTTGCATCAGTTTGCATTATTGAAACTGAAGTTGCTCCTTGCTTTTCTATATTGAATCTTAATCTTTCCGCTCTTAATTTATTCATTTCGCATGCGGTTATAAAAGACTCATTTCTTGTAAGTGCTGCTATTTGCGTAGTCTTTCCACCCGGAGCTGCTGCCATATCTAATATATCCTTTTTTTCAATTGGATTCAATATTATTGGTGGCAACATAGATGATAAACTTTGCAAATATATTTCTCCATTTTCATACATCTTTAAGTTTCTTATTTTGTTAACTATATATAAATTATCATCTGTGTCTGAGCTGTTTTCTATAATTAATGCATCATTACTCCATTTAACTTTTGAATATTTAATATTTTCTTCTTCTAGTTGAGCACATATATTCTGCATATTTGATTTCAAAGTATTTACTCGTAAAGTAGTAAATCTATTTTCAGTATATCCATTTATTATTTTTTTGATTGTTTCGCCATCATATTGATTTTTTAATCTTTCTAATAAAAAAATTGGCAACAACTCTTCATTATTACTCATTACTAACTCCAGTCTTTTTTGATCAATATCAACCTAAAATGCATACTCTTTAACCAACTTAAAATTAACTCTACATCTCATCTTTTTCTATCTTTCCTTATTATAATTAATCTTTTTTCCTAAAATAATAATACCATTAGTTTTTGCTAAGTCAATTATTTCGGTTTCCCCATATTGGCTCGTTGGAATTTTTACTGCAACCAGTGGTCTATTTGGCATATTATATTTAGGTTCAACTACTATCCCTTCTAGACCATTATCCATTATTACAATGTCCCCTATGTCATATTGAGGAATACCATCTTTAAATATTTTTAGAAAATTAGTATCATATTCTTCTGGCAGATTTTCCATATAGCTAATAATTTCTTTGGGATCAAATTGCTTGCCTTTTTTCAAATATTCTCTACCTAATTCATCATAATCTGAAGCAATTTTTATTATTTTTGAAATAACTGTGGTATCTGTATCATTACCCTTCTTATCTTTATATGGTATATCAATAAAAGCATTCATATGATTTCTATTATCTTTTTGATGTAAAATTGCTGCTTCAGCTATACTTAAGTTTGGAAATGCTTTTTTTAAAGATTCTTCAGATGATTTTATCAATCCGTAAGAATACAATGGCATATATTTTTCATCATAATTTAAAAATTTATTTTGTGTCAACATATAAAACTTTTTATATAAGCCATCTAAATCTTCAACATTAATTCCATTATATATCATGACCTTTCTAGTTTTATCATCTTTTAGTGCCTTTTTCATCCTATTTTCAGAAATTCTTTCTATAACTTTTTGATTGATTCCTGACATTGCTACTGACATCATTTTCTTATCATCTTTGCATAAACTTCCCATTTTAGACATTAGCGCTGATATTACAACAGTCGAATAAAAGTCTTTAAGCTGACTTAGGTTTTTTGTATTAATATTATTCTTATTTCTATAATCTCCTACAATTCTTGCTAAAGTGAGTGAATATTGTGCAATTGCTATTGCTCTATCATATATATCCAATATTTTTCCATTTTTTTCATTAACTTTATAAATAAGATTATTATTTTTTAAAAAGTTCTCTTCAAAATCTGATGAATTATTTATTATTTCATCTAAATTAATATAATTCTTTTTTATATTACTTAAATTATCTTTAATTCTTTCTATATTTTTTTCATTTTCTCTATTAGAATTGTTCATATTATATGAATTTAAAGCACTATCTAACTGATTACTTTTAACTTTTACAAATTCTATTCCTTTTTCTTTTATTTTATTTATTAGTTCTTGATTATTTACAATCGTACCAGCCGGCATCCAACTATAACCATTTGGTAAATATAATGGTTCTGCTAATTCATCTCCAACTTTTAAATTTTTCGTGCTCACGATAATCATTATTTTTTCTCCTTCTTTATTTTTTCAATTTCTAAGCTTACTACGCATTCAATGTGAGAACTATAGCAGAAATTATCTACTGGAGTAATTGATTTAATTTTATATACTTCTTTTAATTTTTTCAAATCTCGCATCAACGTTGCAGGATTACAACTTACATATACTAATCTGTCTAACTTTAAGTTGCATAAATTTTTCACTGTATTATCATCTAACCCTTTTCTAGGTGGATCTACTATTACTACATTAGGCCTAATATTTTTATTAATTAACTTAGTAAAAGCTTGTTCAACATCTCCAACTATAAAATCAGCATTTTCTATATTATTTAATTTTGCATTTTGTTTTGCATCATTTATTGCCTCTGGAACAATTTCAATTCCATAAACTTTTTTAACATATTCTGATGCAAAAATTCCAATAGTTCCAATTCCACAATATAAATCGCAAAGTATATCATTCTTATCTAATTTAGCCTTTTCAATAGCAAGATTATATAGCTTTTCTGTTTGTAAAGAATTTACTTGATAAAAAGAATTGGCAGAAATCTTAAATTCATATTTTCCTAATTTATCACTAATTGTCCCATCTCCATAAAGTATTATATTTTCTTTTGATAAAACTACATTAGTATTTTTTGTATTAACATTTATTATTATTGTTTTTATTTGAGGAAATTTTTCAATAAGATTTTTATAATCATATTTTTTTGTACCATTTTGTACTAGCACTACCATTATTTCACCAGTTGCAAATCCATCTCTTATCATTATATTTCTGAGCAAACCCTTGCCTGTAGCTTCATCATATATACTATCACTCCAATTATCTACAATATATTTAGATATTTCCTGTGAAATCTTTGTTTGAATTTTACATTCATCAAAAGGTATAACCTCATGACTCATTTTCGCAAAAATTCCAACTTGAGGTTTTCCATCTTTATTAATGCATACAGGATATATTGCCTTGTTTCTATAATAAAATGGACTATCCATTCCTATTGTTTTATCAACAATTATATTATTATTTGATTCTTTATTTTCTGTTAAAAATTTATTAACAAGATTTTGAACTTTTTCTCTTTTTATATTAAGAGTTTCAGCATAGCTTATGTGGCGCATACTGCATCCACCACATCTATTATAAGTTACACAATCAGGTATAACTCTTTTAGGTGATTTCTGTATTACTTCTTCCACTTTTGCAAAAGCGTGAGTTGTAAGAGTTTTCAATATATGAATTTTACATTTTTCACCTTTCATAGCCCCAATAACAAAAATAGTATATCCATTAATCTTTGCTATACCTTCTCCATCTGTTCCATAGTCAATTATATCAACTATATATTCATCATTCTTATTTACTGGATAATCTTTATTTTCAATTTTTATCATTTCTTTACTTTTATATAAATCCTTCTTTTGATATTTTATTTAAAATGATAATTGCAATTATCATTTTTTCTTAATTATATTTTTTTAATTATGGTTTTCTCTTAATTATATTTTTAATTATGGTTTTCTTTTAATTATATTTTTTAATTATTATTTTGTATGCTTAAATTTAAGTATGCTATTAACTCCTATTAAAATAGTTTTATTTTTTATCCTCTTCAATGTTTTTCTTAATTTCTTCTACCTTGTTGTTTTCCTCTTTTAATCTATTATCACTAATCTCATCCATAAATCCATTTAAATCAAATTGTTGTAATAAATCATCTGTAGTTTCATCTAAATCTATTCCAAGATCTTTTAAAAATTTCTGTTTCATTAATTTTCCTCCATTTAACATTAGTATGGACAAATTCTTTATTTTTATAATTTAATGCTTTTATATAATATCGCACTTCGTGTGTTTTTTCAATAGTTTTATGACAATTCATACATTTTTTTGAAAAATGTATGTCAAGTAAAAGGGAAAATGTCCCAAAAACTTTTAAACATTAGCACTAAAATTTAGTGCTATTTTTTTATGCTGTTTGCCTATATGTTTGTCTTGACATATATTCATTGAAAGATTTTTCTCTC
>JBPOHA010000087.1:0-14083 GCA_052036095.1 Bacillota bacterium | reverse complement strand
TAATAAAGCAAGAAAGAGATTAGTATTTGATGAGCTTTTAGCAATGCAATTAGGACTTTTAAAATTAAGAGGCGAAAATAATAAAGAAATAAAAGGTATACAATATGATAAAAATATACAAATGTCTAATGTTATAAGAGATTTACCATTTAAACTTACAGGAGCACAGTTACGTGTACTTGAAGAAATAAATGATGACATGGAAAAAGAAAAGCCAATGAACAGATTACTACAAGGAGATGTTGGCTCTGGAAAAACAGTTGTAGCAATGATTGCAACATATAAAGCTGTAAAAAGTGGCTATCAAACTACAATAATGGCACCAACTATGATACTTGCAAGTCAACATTATGAAAATTTTGAAAAAATACTAGCTAAATATGGAATTAAATGTGGTTTACTTGTAGGAGGAATGACTGCTAAACAAAAAAGAATATTATTAGAGCAAGTAGAAAATGGTGATATAGATGTTTTAATAGGAACTCATGCATTACTTGAAGAAAACGTAAAATTTAAAAATCTAGGACTCGTAGTTACTGATGAACAACATAGATTTGGAGTAAAGCAAAGAAGCACAATAACAGCTAAAGGAAACAATCCAGATGTATTAGTAATGACAGCAACACCAATACCAAGAACACTAGCATTAATACTATATGGAGATTTGGACATATCAATAATTGATGAATTACCACCAAATAGAAAAAAAGTAGAAACGTATGCAGTATCAAAACAAATGGACCAAAGAGTAAATGATTTTATAAAAAAAGAAATAGACAATGGAAGGCAAGCGTATATAGTATGTCCATTAGTTGAAGAAAGTGATAACAATTTTAATATTCAAATATATACAGATGAGAGAACAGGCGAAGAAAAAATCAAATTAGATAGGTTATCATCAGCAGAGAGTAAAGAAAGAAATGCTAATATAAAGGCAGTAACAGAACTTACAGAAAAATATAAAAATGATATATTTAAAAATTACAGAGTTGAGTGTTTACATGGAAAAATGAAACCAAAAGAAAAAGAAGAAATCATGCAAAGATTTAAAAACGGCGATATAGACATATTGATTTCAACAACTGTAATAGAAGTAGGAGTTGATGTTCCAAATGCAAGCATAATGGTAATAGAAAATGCAGAAAGATTTGGACTTGCACAATTACACCAATTAAGAGGAAGAGTAGGAAGAGGAGAATATAAATCATATTGTATATTGAAATATGCAAGTACAAGTTCAATAGTAAAACAAAGATTAGAATTAATGACAAAATCGGATAATGGATTTGAAATAGCAGAAAAAGACTTAGAATTAAGAGGATCAGGAGATTTCTTTGGAACAAAACAACATGGATTGCCAGAATTTAAAATAGCAAATTTATTTCAAGATATGGAAGAATTAAAAGAAGTACAAGCACTTGCGAATATGATAATAGATAAAGATCCTACACTTACAAATAAAGAGAACAGTTTATTAAGTAGAATGGTAGATGAAAAGTTTACAAGTAGAGAAGAGATTACAATGTAATCTCTTCTCTTTCTAATAATAAAATAATATTTTTAAGATTAGATAGAATAATTTGAAATATTTTATTTCATGAACACTTTTTTTCTTTCACATAAAATTCACAAAGAAAATTAGCAATCTCTATTGACATTTGCTAAAATTGGTTATAATATATAACAAGTTAGCAGACAAATAAAAAGAGTGCTAAAAAGGAAACATAATATTGAGCAATTAAAAATGGAAGATAATATAAGTTGGCAAAAAAAAGTATAAATAATTAAAAAGTATAATATCTGATAAAAAGATATTACATAATAAAAAATATAAATTAACGAAGTCAATAACATAAAAATAGGAGGTGAGATTTTGAAAGATAAAAACAACCAATTAGATGACAGAAAAATGAAAATATTACAAGCAATAGTAAATGAATATATAAATACTATTGAGCCTGTTAGTTCTAATACAATAATCGAAAAATACGGATTAGATTGTAGTAGTGCTACTGTAAGAAATGAAATGGCAGAACTTGAAAAAGAAGGCTATCTTGAAAAAACTCACACATCAAGTGGTAGAGTTCCATCTAACAAAGGATATAGACTTTATGTTGATAAACTTTTAAATGAGAAAGATTTAAATTTTAAAGAAATACAGTATATAAATTCAATGTTAGAAGATAAAGTAAGTGAAATGGAAGAACTTACAAAGATTGCTACAAATACCATTTCAGAAGTAACTCATTATACAACAGTTTCAATTGAACCTGATACAAGCAGACAAAAAATTCAAGAAATAAAATTCATATTATTAGGTTCAAGAATGCTTATGGCTATAATAGTTACTGAAGATGGAATAATAAAAGAAACTATTATAAAATTTGATAAAGATATTTATCAAGAGCAAATTGATACATTGACAACTATATTTAACAATAAATTAAAAGGAAAATTACTTTCAGAAATTAATATGCCAATGGAACAATATATAATGAATGAAATGAATTCA
This sequence comes from Bacillota bacterium, assembly GCA_052036095.1. Taxonomy (GTDB): domain Bacteria; phylum Bacillota; class Clostridia; order TANB77; family CAG-508; genus CAG-793. Next base: position 11,571 of record JBPOHA010000087.1, on the reverse strand, counting down.
AAAGTAGACGTAATAAAACCAATAGCCAGAGAAATATCTAAAGCGATAAAAGAAGAATCAAAGATTTATTTAAAAGGTGCTAATCAAGCATTAGATAATCCAGAATTTAGACAAAATGATTTAGCAAAAAAGTTTTTTGGATTACTTGATAGGCAAGATGTTATATCAGATATATTAAATAATGATGAAGATTTTAATGTATATATAGGAAATGCAAAAAATGGACTTGAAGATCTTAGCATTGTTACATTTAGAAATAAAGTAAATGGAAAAGATTTAGGAACTATTGGAATTATTGGTCCTACAAGAATGGATTATTCAAAGGTTATTTCAGTTCTAAAATATATAAATCAAGAATTGAACAAAGGACACAATTTGCAAACTCTTCAAATGCCTAATGAATTAACTAGTTCAAACATTAAGTTATTAAAAGATAAAAATGATGATAATAAAAAGAAAAGAGGGAAGCTAAGTGGAAGAAAATAATAATCAAAATGCAAATGAAAAAATTAATGATGAAGAAAATAGTGCAAATAAAGGATTTAATACAACTTCAAATAATAAAGAAACATCAGAAGAATACTCAACTGAAAAAAATCCAAATATGAAATATGAAGTAGAACCACAAAATGATACTGAAAAGAAGATTAAAGAATTGCAAAATAAGATAGAACAAGATAAAGATGAGTTAGCAGATAGAGAAGACAAAATTAAGCGTCTTATGGCTGAATTTGAAAATTTCAAAAAAAGGAGCGACAAAGAAAGAAACGGTATGTACAATTCTGTACTAGGCGATGTAATAATAAAAATATTACCAATAATAGATAACCTAGAAAAAGCTGTAAATACTAAAACAGAAGATGCTCAATATAAAGAAGGAATAGAAATGGTTTTAAACCAATTACAAGATATCTTGAAAACTAATAACGTTGTAGAGATTGAATGTGTTGGAAAACCTTTTGATCCAAGTTTACATGAAGCGGTTAGCTCAGTAGAAGATTCAAATCTTGGAAGCAAGATTGTAAAAGAAGAATATAGAAAAGGCTACATGATAGGCGATAGAGTTTTAAGACATTCACTAGTAGTTGTAGCAAATTAATTTTATAGGGTTATTGTAATAATAAAATTATTTTTATACAATTATTAAGAATTAATTATTATTATAAAAACTAAAATAAGTAAAATTAGCAAATTAAATTAGTTATAAGTTTTTAAATTTATATATAAAAAGTTCAATATTTACAAAATCCCAAGCAAAGATTATTTAAATTAAAAAATATTTAATTTAATCAATAAAGCAATGTAAATAAAAAGAGCTAAAATGTATGAAGAATTTTATGAAAAATAAAAAATCTTCGCATCACAAAAAAATAGGAGGAAAAAATATTATGGGAAAAATTATAGGAATTGACTTAGGAACAACAAATTCATGTGTTGCAGTTATGGAAGGTGGAGAACCAGTTGTTATACCAAATTCAGAAGGTAATAGAACAACTCCATCAGTAGTTGCATTTTCAAAAGATGGTGAAAGATTAGTAGGACAAATTGCTAAAAGGCAGGCTGTTACTAATCCAGATCACACAATTATTTCAATTAAAAGAAAAATGGGAACAGCTGATAAAGTAAATATTGATGAAGATTCATTCTCTCCACAAGAGATTTCAGCTATGATTCTACAAAAGATTAAAGCAGATGCTGAAGGATATTTAGGACAAAAAGTTACACAAGCAGTCATTACTGTACCAGCATATTTCAATGATTCACAAAGACAGGCAACTAAGGATGCTGGAAAAATTGCAGGACTAGAAGTATTAAGAATAATAAACGAACCAACAGCAGCAGCATTAGCATTTGGTATGGATAAAGAAGAACAAGACCAAAAGATCATGGTATATGATTTAGGTGGTGGAACATTTGATGTATCAATACTTGAAATTGGTGATGGCGTATTTGAAGTTTTATCTACAAATGGTAATACTCATTTAGGTGGAGATGACTTTGATCAAAAAGTTATTGATTATCTAGTATCTGAATTTAAAAAGACTAGTGGAATAGATTTATCATCAGATAAAATGGCTATGCAACGTCTTAAAGAAGCAGCTGAAAAAGCTAAGATAGAATTGTCACAAGTACAACAAACTCAAATTAATTTACCATTTATTACAGCAGATTCAACAGGACCAAAACACTTAGATGTAACATTAACTAGAGCTAAATTTGAAGAATTAATTCACGATTTAGTTGAATCTACAAGAACACCAGTAGAAAATGCACTTAAAGATGCTAAATTAACAGCAGATCAAATTCATAAAGTTCTTTTAGTTGGTGGTTCAACAAGAGTACCATGTGTACAAGAAATAGTTAAAAAAATAATGGGAAAAGATCCAGATAAAGGAATTAACCCTGATGAATGTGTTGCTATTGGTGCAGCTATTCAAGGTGGTGTATTATCAGGAGATGTTAAAGATTTAGTATTACTTGATGTAACACCATTATCATTAGGAATTGAAACTTATGGTGGAGTATTTACAAAATTAATAGAAAGAAATACTACAATACCAACAAAGAAATCACAAATATTCTCAACAGCAGCAGATGGTCAAACAAGTGTTGAAGTTCATGTACTTCAAGGAGAACGTGAAATGGCATCTGATAACAAAACATTAGGAAGATTCCAATTAACTGGAATTGCTCCAGCACCACGTGGAATACCACAAGTAGAAGTTACATTCGATATAGATGCAAATGGTATAGTTCATGTATCTGCAAAAGATATGGCAACTGGAAATAAGCAACAAGTATCAATTACTGCATCAACAAATTTGACAGATGATGAAATAGATAAAGCAGTAAAAGATGCTGAAGCACATAGTGCAGAAGATAAGAAGAGAAAAGAAGAAATTGAAGTTAGAAATAATGCAGAAAGTTTAGTATATAATTGCCAAAAAACATTAGACGAATTAGGAGACAAAATCAGTTCAGAAGAAAAATCAAAAGCTGAAGATGAAATCGCAAAAGTAAACAAAGCATTAGAAGGAAAAGATGTAGAAGAAATTAAGAAAGCAACAGATAGTCTAACACAAGTATTTTATTCAATTTCTGAAAAATTATATAGCCAAACAGCAGGTGCAAATGGAGCAAATGCAGCAGGTGCACAAGCTGGAGAAACTCAAGACACAACAGCAGAAAACAAAGCAGAAAACGATAATGGAACGACAGAAGCTAATAGCGAGGAAAAGAAATAAAAAATAAACTATCAGAAATGTAGATTAAGATTAGATAGAACAAAATTAAAAGAAAATCAAGCTAAAATCAACAGTAAGGTAAGGATTGGCTAAAATAAATGGGACGGAACAATATTGTTTTCCGTCCTATCTCAAATATAGAAAAAATTAGTAATAATTATTTTATATTAAAAATACTTATAATGACTTATATAAATTTTAAGGAAACTATTAGTGTATTATTTTATATTTATTTTTTTACATTCAATTTTGTTCTTAATTTTAAAATATCTAAAATGGCAAAAAAAGAGAGGAAAAGTATATGGCAAAAGATTACTATGAAACTTTAGGAGTAAGCAAAGATGCCTCAGATGAAGAAATAAAAAAAGCATACAGACAGATGGCTAAAAAGTGGCATCCAGATGCTAATCCTGATAACAAAAAAGAGGCTGAAGAAAAGTTTAAAGAGGTTGGAGAAGCATATTCTGTTTTATCTAATCCTGAAAAACGTAAAATGTATGATCAATATGGTTCAGCAGATGGACCACAAGGATATGGAAGCTATGGAGGAGGTAATCCTTTTGGAGGTGGTTTTGGCAATGGTACATACACATATACTAGTGGAGGTGGATTTGGATTTGATGATATCGTAGATGACTTTGTATCATCTATGTTTGGAGGCGGATTTAGAAATTCATCAAGACCTACCAATGGACCTCATAAAGGAAATGATTTAAAGACTAGCCTTAATATATCTTTTGAGGATGCCTATACTGGGGCTGAAAAAGAATTTACTATTAGTAAAAATGTAAAGTGTGAAACATGTGATGGAACTGGTGCTAAAAGAGGTACTAAAGTTGAAACATGTAATGTTTGCCATGGTACAGGTCAAGTAAAGAAAACTCAATCACTTGGTGGATTTGCTACTTTTCAAACTGTTGGAACTTGTGATAATTGTAGAGGTACTGGAAAGATAATTAAAGAGCCATGTGATGATTGCAAGGGTAAAGGAACTATTAGAAAAAATGTTACAATTAAAGTTGAAGTTCCAGCCGGTATAGAAGATGGGCAAACGTTAATATTACGTGAAAAAGGTGAACCTGGTGAAAATGGAGGACCTAACGGAGATATTTATGTAACAATTTCTGTAAAGAAAAGTAATATTTTTACAAGAAATGGTTATGATGTAGAGTGTACAATACCAATTACTATAACTCAAGCAACTTTGGGTGCTGAGCTAAATATACCAATGGTAGTTGGTGCTGATGAAAAATACACTATTTCTGAAGGAACTCAAACTGGAAGTAAATTTACAATTAGAGGAAAAGGCTTTAATAGACTTCATTCTAGTTCAAAGGGAGATTTAGTATTTACAGTACAAGTACAAACTCCTAAGAGATTAAGCAAAGAACAAAGAGATTTGTTTAATGAACTTGCAAAGACTATGAATGAACAGCCACCAGTAAAGAAAAAAGGAATATTTGGCTAAAAATTATAATTAAATAATTTGATAATATTTTTATTAAAAATATATAAAACTATAAAAAGAAAAAATAATAGATTGCTACAAAGGTAATTGAATAATTATCATATTACTAGTTGAAAGGATAAAATATTAATGATTGATAAAAGAAAAGTTGTACTAGTTGGTACAGGTTTTGTTGGAATGAGTATGGCATATTGCCTTGAAAATCAAGGTGGAATAAATGAACTTGTTTTAATAGATGTTTTAAAAGATAAAGCAGAAGGTGAAGCTATGGATTTAGCACATGGTCTTTCATGTGCTCCTAGCAGAATAGATATAAAAGCAGGAGATTATGATGAATGTAATGATGCAGATATTGTTGTAATAACTGCAGGACTTGCTCAAAAGCCTGGACAAACTAGATTAGAACTAGCTAAAGTAAATGCTGGAATAATGAAAGAGATAACAACAAAAGTTGTTGCCTCTGGATTTAATGGAATATTTGTTATAGCCACAAATCCAGTTGATTTAATGACTTATGTCGTTGAAAAAGTATCTAAATTTCCTAAAGGAAAAGTTATAGGTTCAGGAACTGTTTTAGATACAGCAAGATTAAGATATTTAATAGGAAATAAATTAGAAGTATCACCTAAAAATGTTCATGCCTATATAATGGGAGAACATGGAGATTCATCATTTGTTGCATGGTCACATAGTTTTATAGGGTGCAAACCTTTAATAGAGATAATAAATGATAGGAAAGAAGATAAATCAATTCTCGATGAAATTTATACAGAGGTTCAACAAGCAGCTTATGAAATTATAAATAGAAAGAAAGCAACATATTATGGAATAGGTCTAGGACTTGCAAAGTTAGTTAAGACATTACTTAATAATGAAAACGCAATACTAACAGTTTCAACTTATTTAAATGGTGAATATGGTCATGAAGGAATGTACATTGGAGTTCCAGCAATAATTACAAATAATGGAGTAAAAGAGATTTTACAGCTTAAATTAAGTGAAAATGAACAATCTAAATTTGATAAAAGTTATTCTATCATAGAATCAATGAAAACAGAGATTGACAACATAATTAATTAAATGTAAAATACATTTATATAGTACAGTAAGAATATAAATTTCACAAAATTAAAATATATAATTTTGCTAAATTATATAAAATGATTAGTACCATTAGCTAACTTTGATATTATATGTAGGAGAAATCAATTATAATAAAACCACATAGTTCTACATGATTAATTTTTGAACAAATAATGGAGAAAGGGTAAGTATACATAAAATACTTATTTAAGAGGTAATATAATGGCTTTAGTGACAACAACAGAGATGTTTAAGAAATCAATTAATGAAAAATTTGCAGTAGGAGCATTCAACATTAACAATATGGAATTTGTACAAGCAATAATGGATGCAGCAGCAATAGAACATTCACCTGTAATTCTTCAAACTTCATCAGGAGCAATAAAATATGCAAGAATTCCATACTTGAGAAAAATGATAGAGGCAGCATTAGAAGAACATGATGTACCAGTAGCTTTACATCTAGACCATGGTCCTGATTTTGAAACTTGCAAATTATGTGTAGATAATGGTTATACGTCAGTAATGTTTGATGGATCAAAATATGATTTTGAAGATAATATTGCAAAGACTAAAGAAGTAGTTGAATATGCGCATGCACATGGAGTCGTAGTAGAAGCAGAACTTGGAAAATTAGCTGGAATTGAAGATGATGTAAATGTTGCTTCAAATGATGCAATGTATACAGATCCTAATCAAGCACTTGAATTTGTACAAAGAACGGGTGTAGATTCACTAGCAATAGCAATAGGTACAAGTCATGGAGCATATAAATTTAAAGGTGAAGCAAAACTTCGTTTTGATATATTAGAAAAAGTAAAAGCATTAATGCCAGAAGTTCCAATAGTACTTCATGGAGCATCAACTGTAATACCAGAGTATGTTGAACAATGCAACAAATATGGTGGAAATATGCCAGGAGCAAAAGGTGTACCAGATGAAATGTTAAATGAAGCAAGCAAACGTGGTGTTTCAAAAATTAATGTTGATACAGATTTAAGATTAGCAATGACAGCTGGAATTAGAAAAGTTTTTGCAGAAGAGCCAGAAGTGTTTGATCCTAGAAAATATTTAGGACCAGGAAGAGAACTAATACAACAAGCTGTACAACATAAAATGAGAGATGTATTTGGAAGTAGCAATAAAGCATAAGAAATATATAAACAAGCCTAGGGTAACAAACAACGCTAGGCTTTTATATAATATAGATAAAATAATAAAAATGATAAAGGATAATAAAGAATAATAAAGAATAATAAAAAATAATAAAGAATAATAAAAAATAATAAAGGATAATAAAAAATAATAAAGAATAATAAAGAATAATAAAACATCAATATAAATAATCATTTTTATAAAGATGTAAAAAAAACATGGATTAATAATGAAATGAGAAGGAACGAAAAATGGAAAGTAAGGTAATTGCAAAAAATCCAACAGCATACCATAACTATGAAATATTAGAAAAATACGAAGTAGGAATTGTATTATATGGCACAGAAATAAAATCAATTAGAGCTGGGAAAGTTAATTTAAAAGATTCATATGCTTCAGTTGAAAAAACTGGAGAGGTATTTGCATACAATATGCATATAAGTCCTTATGAAAATGGAAATATATATAACAAAGATCCATTACGTCCAAAAAAGCTTTTATTAAATCGTTCCGAAATCAATAAATTAGTTGGAATGACAACTTTAAAAGGATATACATTAGTTCCAATAGAAATTTATTTTAAAAATAATTTTGTAAAGATGCAACTTGGAGTTGGCAGAGGCAAAAAATTATATGATAAACGTGAAGATTTAAAGAAAAAGGAAGCAGAAAGAAAAATAGAAAGATACATGAAAAATTAGATATTTATTTATAAATTAAAAATATAGAGAATAAAGAAATATGGAGAGTAAAAAATATATAAAAGATAAAAATTAAAAAGATAAAAATTAGAAAGATAAAAATTAGAAAGATAAAAATTAGAAAGATAAAAATTAAAAAGATAAAAATTAGAAAGATAAAAATTAGAAAGATAAAAATTAAAAAGATAAAAATTAGAAAAGATAAAAATTTTTTAAAATAAGAAAATATGGTTAGAGAAATAGCTTTGCAACTAAATTTCTAACCATATTTTAATATTAAATTAAATAAAATTTAAATCGACATTATATTCTACTTTATTTTTTTAAGCGAATTAATATTGCAATTGCTAATAATATGATTACAAATCCTACTGCTATAAGCAATATATCAAAAATTTCACTTGCTCCAAATCCTGCTGAAGTATCATCAAGTTCATTTACACTTGTAATAATTGCAGAAGTATTAGTTAAACTTGAAGTTTTTGAAGATACATTATTTGTACTAGATGAATTTGCTGTTGTCTGATTTAAAGAAGCATTATTATTTGCTAGATTCATATTTACTTGCGAAGAAGCTTCTACTGTTGAAAATATTAGCATACCGAATAATAATAAAATTGATATAGTTTTAATAATCTTTGACATTGAATGAATTCCTCCATATTCTTATATTTTTGTAAAAACAAAATATAATTCTTTTGTTTAGCTAGATATATAATAATATAAAAAAACAAAAATGTCTAGTGGTAACTAACAAATTTAAAATAAATATATAAATTTAAAGAAATCTTAAATTACCTGCTTTCATATTTTTTATTGACAAATGTTTATTTTAAAAGTATAATGTTAGAGCAACCTAACTTTTAAATATTATTAAAGAATTAATATAAAGTCAAAAAGTTTTATTTTATAAAAATGAGATTATTTTATGTTACTTATAATTATAAAAATAGAATGAGATTATATTATATTGCTTATAATTATTAAATAGAATGAGTTTATATTATATTGTTTATAATTATAAAATAGGAGATTAATATTTTTATACAATTAATTATATAAAAATAATATTATAATAAAAAGAGGAAAAAATGGAACTAACTAATTCTCAAGAAGAGTATTTAAAAATAATTTATATTTTAAAAAATACAGAAAAAGAAATTCGTGTTACTGATATAGCTGAAAAACTTGATAAAACAAAAGCTAGTGTTAATAACGCAATAAATACTTTAAAATCTATAGGTCTTGTTAATTATGAGCCTTATGGACATATTGAACTTACTAAATTAGGAGAAAAAGAAGCAATAAAAATTATTGAAGCTTATGATATTGTAAAGCTTTTCCTAACAGATATAATTGGTGCTTCAAAAGAAAATGCAGATTCTGAAGCTAAGGAAATAAAAACAATTTTAAGCGATGATACTTTAAATAAAATTGCTGTATACACTCATAAAGAATTAGGACTTACTGATTTAAATTGCGGATATGATATTAATAATGAAAGATGTATTGAATGTCCTAGAAGAAAAACGAGCAAAGATTAGAATTATGCAAAATTATAAATATTGATATATGTTTATAATTTAATATATGATAAAAAAATGAATATGAATTATATTAATTTAAAAAAAATATAAAAGAAGGGTTTTATGAAAAAAATATTACTTGGAATGAGTGGGGGAGTTGATAGCTCTGTATCAGCGGTATTACTACAAAAAGAAGGATACGAAGTATATGGAATCACAATGAAATTGCATGATTATACAGATAAGAAGTCAAAAAATGATAATAACAAGGAAAAATCAATTTTGAATTTTGAAACTGATTCTGATGCTAGAAGAGTATGTGAAAAGTTAAATATTCCTCATTATACAATGAATTTTAAAGATATTTTTAAAGAAAAAGTTATAAATAATTTTATACAAGCATATAGTGATTGTAAAACTCCAAATCCGTGTATTGAATGTAATAAATATCTTAAATTTGGAGCTATGTATGAAAAAGCAAAAGAACTTGGAATTGAATATATTGCAACAGGACATTATGCTAAAACAGAGTTTAGTGATAAATATAATAGATATGTTATAAAAAAAGCTAATAATATTGCTAAAGACCAAAGCTATGTATTATATAAAATTCCTAAAGATTTGTTATCTAAAGTAGTTTTTCCACTTGCAAGTTATGATTCAAAAGATGAAATAAGAAAAATTGCAAAAGATAATGATTTAAGAGTTGCAAATAAACCAGATAGTGAAGATATATGCTTTATTCCTGATGGAAATTATAAAAAATTCCTTGAAGAGAATTCAAATTTAAAACCAAAGCAAGGAAATATTGTACTAAATAATGGAGAAATATTAGGAAAGCATAATGGATTATATAATTATACAATAGGACAGAGAAAAGGCTTAGGAATATCATATAAAGCACCATTATTTGTAATAGGATTTAATAAATGCAAAAATGAAGTAATTGTTGGCGAAGAAAATGAATTATATAAAAAAGAAATTATTGTTGGAAATATAAATCTTCAAGCAATTGATAAAATTGAAAATGAAATAAAAGTAACTGTAAAAACTAGATATTCAAGTAAAGTAGCAAATGCCACAATATCTAAATATAATGATCAATATGATAATAAAATAAAATGTGTATTTGATGAACCACAAGCAAGAATCACACCAGGTCAATCAGCAGTATTTTATGATGAAGACGTAGTCATTGGTGGAGGCATAATTGAAGGATAATTTTAGAACATTTGGTCAAAAATAAATTTAATTAAGCAAAATATGTTATAATAACATTTAAATTTAAAGCTTTGTAAGCAAAATAAATTTAAATGTTTTTTTATGAAAGGCGAAAAATATGACTAAAGTATGTGCATTTGGTGATTCAGTTTTAAGAGGGGTTGTCTTTGAAAATGAAAAATACAAAATTTCTCCAAATAGCTTTTCAAATATTTGTTCAAATGTATTAGGAGTTTCTATTGAAAATAAAGCAAAGTTTGGAAGCATAGCTCAAACAGTAAAAAAGAGTATGGATAGAAATATGCCAAATCTTGAAAATGAAAAATTTGACTATGTTGTATTTGAATTTGGAGGGAACGATTGTGATTTCAATTGGAAAGAGGTTTCTGAAAATCCTGATATAGAACATTTACCTAATAGTTCAATTGAAGAATTTAGGAGTACATACATAGAATTAATTAATAGAATAAAGGCAATGAATATGAAACCAGTATTGATGTCATTACCGCCAATTGATTCAATTAAATATTTTAATAAAATAAGTGAAAATTTAAATGCAGATAATATTTTAAAATGGATGAATGGAAATAAGCAATTTATAACTAATTGGCATGAAAGATATAATATTGAAGTATTTAAGATTGCTCTGGAAAATGATATTCCTGTTATTGATATAACATCAAAGTTCTTAGAAATAAAAAATTACGGTAAATATTTATGTGATGATGGAATACATCCAAATGAAAATGGACATGAGCTCATTGTTAAAGAAATTGAAGATCATATAAAGAGCAAAAAAATTAAATTATAATTTATATATATGAATTTCTAAAATTAATAAGAAATCAAAAAAGTTTAAATATTTTTATAATATATATAAGCGTAAAAAATAAAAAGATAATTATTCAAGAAAAATTAGACGTTGGGAACCTACAAGTGAGCTTGGAACTTCTACTCTTTAGAGATATAAAAGTTGCATAGTTTTTATACTACTTTTGTAATTTAGCTCTAAAGCTCACGTTTCCCAAACGCTAATTTATTCTTTCATAATTTCTTTTTATTTAATACTATTAAAATTTAATATTATTAAAATTCTAAAACTATTTTTTAGTATTTAGTTTATTATTTTTGAAAAGTAAAATATAAATTATAAATTATAATTTAATTTATTT
>JBPOHA010000085.1:0-2045 GCA_052036095.1 Bacillota bacterium | reverse complement strand
TTTTCCTTGTCTTCTTCAGTTTTCATATATTCAAACTGCATATCAAGTATTGCTTTTAGATCTTCATAATATTCTTTACTTTGATTTTCATTTAATTCATGAATACTTATACTTAAAATATCATACATATTTTTTAACACGCTTTTTATTCTTTATTTGATGAATTTATATATTCATTCTATTATTTCATTATATCCATTTTCATATTTTTCAGCATCATTTTTATAGCTTTATTATCCCAATAGTGGTGTCATATATATTGGAATAAATTCAATATTGTCCTTCTCTTTGAAATCATCTTGATGTATAAGATATGAAGTACTTATATAATCTTTATATTTTGCTCTAAATTTGTTCAAGGAATTAAATGTATAATTTTTTCCTGATTTAACTTCTATTGGAGAAATATTATGTTTCGATGTAATTTTATTCTTTCTAATTAAGAAATCTATTTCCATATTTTCATTTGAATTGTCTTTATCATAATTATAATAAAAATACAATTCATTTCCTGAAGCTACTAGCATTTGAGCAACAATATTCTCCATTAACATTCCTTCATTGAATGATAATTTATCAAACAGTATTTTTTTATAAATACCTTCATCAACTATTTCTTTTTCATTAAAAGCTAGCGATAATAATAATCCTGTATCTAGTAAATAACATTTAAATTTGTTTGGATTTTTTTGAAAATTTAATCCAATATTGGGTTCATTAGTATCTTCTGTAATATTTACTAGCATGGCATCTTTAAGCCAATAGAAAGCATCTTGATAGTCTCTGAATCTTGCCCCATCTTCTATTGTGCTCATTCTAAATCTTTTTTCTTCATTTTGTAATTGTGATGGAATTTCATTAAATATTCTTTCAACTTTTATTGGATCTTTAGCATACTTTTTTATATCGTTTTTGTATAAATTTAGTATATTTCTTTTTGTTTCGTCAGTTTTTTCAAAGTTTTTATCTTCTAAATATGTTTCAACAGCTTGAGGCATTCCACCAACAATTAAATATTGTCTAAAATAATCCATGATTTTTCTATGCATTAATTGTTCTAATGGTTTCTTTTTATTATAGGAGTCTGTTATAAAAGACATTAAATTTTCTTCGCCCATAGCCCATAAAAATTCTTCAAAATCCATAGGATACATTCTTAAAGTTTTTTCTTCTGATGGAATTAATATATCTTTTACATTTTCATTTATTGAAATTAATGATCCAGTTTCAATGTAATCATATCTTCCATCTGCTACTAAATATTTTATCGCAGTTCTTGCTCTAGGGCATAATTGTACTTCATCAAATATTATCAAACTATTTTTTTCATAAAGTTCAACATTATAATATCCTTTTAAATAAATAAATAATGTATCTAAATTGTCTAAATAATTATCAAATAATTTTTTTATGTCATCACCCACTTTGTTAAAATCGATGATTATATATGATTTGTAGTTTTCCTTTGCAAATTCTTCTGCTATATAACTTTTTCCAACACGTCTTGCTCCATCAATCAATATTGCATCTTTGCCTTCGCTTTTTTCTTTCCATTCAACTAACTTATTATATATTTTCCTTTTCATAAATTTAAATTCCTTTCTTGGAAAAATCCTTATGTTCATATATTAAGTATATATTGGGATTTTTTTATTATACATTTTTCAAATAAATATTATTAAAATATGTATATTAATTATATGTTACCACAAATCCGCATTTTTTTCAATAGTATTTTTACACCAATCCGTGATTTTTTTATGGTAATTTTTACACCAATCCGTAATTTTTTATGGTACTTTTTTACACCAATCCGTAATTTTTTATGGTACTTTTTTACACCAACCCGACATTTTTCTTTTTTTCGTTTAATATATCCTTTATTTCATGTTTTTTATTCAAATTTAATTTCTCATTTTTGGCAAGTTTGTTTTTTATAATCTCATAGCAAGCATCTAACTCTATTTTATTGCAATTTAGCTGATTCTCTAATTCTTTATTTTTCTCTTGTGAATCCACATATTGTTCCTCAAGTGTGGAAAAAT
>JBPOHA010000059.1:0-10230 GCA_052036095.1 Bacillota bacterium | reverse complement strand
TTTTTACTTTTTATAATACAATTTTTTTATTATATTACATTGTTTTACTACTTTTTATAATACAATTTTTTTATTATATTACATTGTTTTTACTACTTTTTATAATACAATTTCTTTATTATATTACATTGTTTTACTACTTTTTATAATACAATTTTTTTATTATATTACATTGTTTTTACTACTTTTTATTAATCCTCGCTATTTTCTTCTTTATTAAGTTCCTTAACTACATCTTCTACTTCAATTCCGTGAACCATACATGCTTCTTCTAAAGTTTCTTCTTGTGATGCAGGGCATCCAATACAGTGCATCCCAGCCATTAATAATATTTCCATTTTTTCTGGTGCTACTGCTAATATCTCTCCAATTTTCATATCTTTATTAAATTTCATTTTAAATCCTTATATAATATTTATATATTATACTTGCCTTTCTTAATTTTTTATTACAAAAATAAATCTTTTCATCTAATATTCAAATGTCAATTTCGCATTTAATATTTCGTTCTTTAGTATAACCTTATATTTTATATGTATTAATATTTGATTTCATCAAATTTCAAATTTAATTTGTAACATATAAAATATTTTAACATATTTTTTAAAAAAAGTATAGACATTTGAAAATATTCGTAGTATAATGCCAAATATTGGAAGGAGGCTTTTATAAAACTTATTGATTTATTCTTTATAATACTTATTTTCAACACAGTTTGTTCTCTTTTATTTCTTTTTAATTATATTCAAGCAACATTTTCTATTGATTTGCAAGGTTCAAAATTAAAATTAAAAATGAGAAATGAATCTAAATCATAATTTTTTTCTTTCTTTTTTTCAAATATTTTAAATTATAATATAAAAAATAAAAATATTAACTTTATTTTTAGCTTATAAAATCTAAAATTTTTTTAAAAGGAGGTCATATAATATTTACTATTTCTTTATATATTTTTTTGCTTTCATTATTCTCGTTTTTTATATAATCCTTTTTAGACCGATTATATTTTCAAATAATTATATACTTTATAGTAATATTACTATAATGAACTTTTTAATTGAAAACCGAAAACTTTGGTTTTATACTAAAATAACTTTTATTGTAACTTCATTCTTTATATCAGCAATTTTTTTTCATGTTATCTTAAAACCTTATTTTCTAAATAATTCTAAGAATACTTTTTCTGAATTTATCCCTAAATTTGGATTACTAATTGGAAAAGATTACTCCAATAATAAAGTATATATACCTGAAAAAAGTATGTATCAAAATATTTTAATTACAGGAAGTATTGGCTCTGGTAAAACTGCATCTGCAATGTATCCATTTACTAAACAATTGATTAGTTATAACTGCTCAGATTTAGCAAAAAAATTGGGTTTTTTAGTATTAGATGTCAAAGGAAATTATTATTCTAAAATATTAGATTTCGCAAAACGATTTAATAGATTAAATGACGTCATCGTTATAGAGTTAAATGGCAATTTCACATATAATCCACTTGATAAGCCATCACTTAAATCTTCCGTACTTGCAAACAGGTTAAAAACTATATTGCTTTTGTTTTCTCCTAATAATAGTGAATCTTATTGGTTGGATGTTGCTGAACAAGTATTGGAGAGTTGTATTAATTTTTGCAGAATATATAATGATAACTATGTTTCTTTTGAAGAAATTCACAAGTTGGTTACAGACTATGATTATTATTTAGAAAAAATTAAACAAACAAGAAAAATCTTTATATCTGGTAAACTTTCTTCAGAAAATGTTTATAATCTTTTTACATCAATTTCTTTTTTAGAAAAGAATTATTTTGCTCTTGACTCTCGTACTCTTAATATCTTAAAATCCGAAATCACTAGAGTTACCAATTGCTTTGTGTCTGATTACTCAATTAGAAAAACATTTTGTCCAACTAAATCTGAAATAAACTTTTTTGGTTTTGATGAAGTAATTAGTGCAGGTAAAATCGTAGTTCTTAATATGAATATAGCACAATATAAAAACCTTTCTAAAATAATGGCCGCATATTTAAAACTAGATTTTCAAACTGATGTATTAAAACAATTATCTAACTCCTCGAAAGTTGTTCGACCAATGGTTTTCATATCTGATGAATATCAAGAATATGTTACTGCATCAGATGCTGACTTCTTTTCTCAAAGTAGAGAAGCTAAGTGTATAAATATAGTAGCCACTCAGAGTTATACTTCTCTTGTTAATGCTCTTAATAATCAAAATTCTGTAAAAGTAATTATTCAAAATCTTGTTAATAAACTGTGGTTCAGATGTGATGATATTTTTACTATTGAGGATATCCAAAAACAAATTGGAAAAGAAGAGAAAAATCGAATTTCTAAAACATTTTCTGAAAATTCTAAAGGAAGTAACTATAATTTCTTTGCAAAAGATTTTGTCTCTGTGGATGCTAATTTATCTGAAAGTGTAAATACTTATTCCCAATTAGATTATGTATATGATTATAATTTTTTCACTCAAAAGCTTGAAACATTTGATTGTGTAGCTTTTTTATCAGATGGTGATAAGATACATAAACCTCAAAAGTTATCTATGATTCCATATTTTAGAAAGGAGGATTCTTAATGAATAAAAAAAATCTAATTTTATTTATTATAATTATATTTTCAATATTATTGTTTTTCTTTACTTTTCCTAGTCTTTCATACGCAGGTACTCCTAAAATAGTTAACAAATTAAATAGCGGATTTGAGGATATTGAAAAATGGTGTCTTAAATTATCTACTCCAGCAGCTGCTGTCGCTGTTGCGGTTGGTTTATTCATGAAAAAATTTAGCTTTGGTGATGAAGAAAGAATTCGTTGTGCAAAAAAGATTATTAGAGGATCTTTAATATCTTATGGATTTTTACTTGCAATTGATCTTATTCTAGCAGCAATAAAATCCTTAATTAATTAAAACTATTATTAATTTATCATTTATTAATAACCTTTCATTTATCTATAATGCTTTTTTTCTATCTATTACTATTTTATTTTATCTATAACCCTTATTTATTATTTATAGCTCTTATCTTTTATTTATAGCTCTTATTTTTTATTTATAGCTCTTATTTTTTTCATAAACGATTCTATATTTCTTTTTTCTAATTTTTTATATTTATTATTATTTTTATTGTGAGGTGCTTTTTGAATCAAACTTTAACTCAAAGTGATATCGTAAATCTTATTTTGCAAACGATTAATACTATCTTTAGTAACGTTTTTTCTTCTATTGATAATAATATTTATTCTAGCCTTGACAAATTAGTATTTGTTAATAATGATATTATAAATACAGCTTTTTTTAAGAAGCTCTTAGGTGCTAATGGAATTAGCGGTATATTGTATCTAACTAATGCAATGCTCCTCGGTATTTCTATATTTTATATAATTAGACTATTCTACTCTAATTACGTGGAAATTTCCATTGAAAAACCATTTCAATTTATTTTTAAAATTTTAATATTTGGTTTATTAGTTAATTTTTCATATTTTCTTTGTGAGCAAATTCTCAATATTAATTATTTAATTTCCTCATCTTTGCAAGAGATTGGGAAAGACATTGTTGGAAACGATATATCATTTTCTGAATTAATCTCTAGATTAAATTCTAAGATTACAATATCTCAAAATAATTCCTTTGATTTCTTTTCATTTGATGGATTGCTAAAAAGCATTACTAGTATTGGCTTACTGAGTTTATTATTTTCGTATGCAATACGTTATATAATGATTCAATTTTTTGCACTTACAATGCCCATAGCATTACTTACGCTGATAAATTCTTCAACATCTTGGATTTTTAAGTCTTGGTTTAAGTGTTTCTTTTCCTTGCTAGTCCTTCAAGTTTTTATTCCCATAATTTTAATCGTCATCTTTTCAATTGACTCTTCTAATGATATCTTATTTATTGGCTCTATTTATGCATTAACTAAGATAAATAGCTATATAAGAGATATTTTTGGTGGAATTAATGTTGAGTTTTCTAACAATTTTTCAAATATGCTCAGTATGTTTAAAAAATAATTTTGCTTGCATTCAATTGTTAATAATAATATCTATCAAAAACTGGAAATTGTTATATTAGAATTGTTATATTAAAATTTCTATAATATAAAAAAAATAAAATTTATTATTTTAGATTATATTCTATTAATATTATAAGGAGGATCAATATTTTGAAATTTATTTTCCCTCAAAATTTCAATTTTAAAAGTAAAATTTTAGGAATCTTTGACTATCCAACTGCCATATTTAATATTATTATTTTCACTTTACTTTTTTTGCTTTCTAATCTTTTCTTTCGAAATTTAGGATTAAAAGTTGGATTTACTGTTTTGTTCTATTTACCTTTATTTTTAATTAGCATATTTGGATTTAATAATGAGAGTTTTATATATGTTCTTTTCTTTTTCATAAAATTTTTAATTAAGCCTAAAATTTATATTTATAAATAATAGTTTTCTTTCATAAATAATAGTTTTCTTTCATTTTGATAACTAAGTTACTTTATTAAAATTTAAACCAATATTATTTATTAAATAATATATATTTTATTTTTTGGTCAATTATAAAGGTAAATAAAAGCTTTAAGACTAAATGTAATATCTTATTTAATAACTTGCATGTACATTTATTCACAAGTATTTTATTTTTTAGTAATATAATATATTTTTATTATGACATAATCAAATATTAATTTTACTATGACATTATCAAAAATTAATTACAATATAATATATTTTTTATTGTAAAATTCTTAAAATAATGTTATAATCGAACACACAGGAGGTAAATACTTATGAAAATTGAACCATTTGACCAATCTTTAATTTTTTCAAATACACAAATCCCAGATATATTTTTTACAGAGTATTTATCTCAGGCAAATGGTGATTTTGTAAAAATTTATTTATATTTGTATTTTCTTTCTAAATATAATAAAGATATAAAAATTAATGATTTATCTAAAAAACTTGAATTGCCTTTAAAATCTATTCAAGATGGCATTAAATATTGGGAAGATCTTGGATTATTATTACGTAAAAGTCAAGGATTTAGTATAGTAAATCTTCAAGAAATTGAACTTAATAAAGTATACAAACCAAAAATTACAGTTTCTTCAACAGATGTAAAACAAATTGCGGATAATAAATATAGAGCCAAAGCAATAGAAACAATTAATAATGAGTTTTTTCAAGGAGTTATGTCTCCATCTTGGTATCCTGATATCGATTTATGGTTTAAAAAATATGATTTCGATGAAGAAGTTATGATTGCATTATTTAGATATTGTTTTAATAAATCTGCATTACACAGAAACTATATTTCAACAGTTGCAGAAGCTTGGCACAAAAATAATATTAAAACTTTCTCTGACTTAGATGCTTATTATCAGAAACAAGAGAAAGTTAATCTGCTTTGTAATACAATTAAAAAGAAACTTAGACTATCTAGAAATCTTTCTGTTTACGAAGAGGCTTATGTTGAAAAATGGAATATAACTTTTGGTTATAATATAGATATAATTGATATTGCACTTAGGAAATCTGTTTCTAAATATAATCTTAGTTTTGAATATATTGATAAATGCTTAACTGATTGGCATGAAAGAGGATTTAAAACACCGGAACAAATTGCAAATTATTCAACTACTCAAAAAAATAAACCAATTCAGAATATAAGCAAAAAAGATACAACAAATTATTCTCAAAGAAAATATGACAATTTAAATAATTTTTATAGTAACTAAACATTAATTAATAATATAATAATTTCTATAATAATTAAATATTACTTAATGAATAATGTAACGATTTTTATAATAACTAAATATAAATTAAGTGATAATCTGATGATTTTTACTATTACCTAAATTATTATCTTTCTAAATTTACAAGAAGATTTAATTAAATTAATTAAAAACGATTGTGAGGTGATTTATTATGAATTCTACTAACCTAAGGTCAATCTTAATCGAATATGATCACAAAAGAAGTAAAGCAATTTTTGATGCAAATCAAAGAAAAATTGAATTATATAAAAAGATTCCTCAATTGGAAAAAATTGATAATGATATTAATAGTATTTCAATAAATGCTATCAAAGCTGTCTTATCATCTCCTAATAAAGCTTTAGTTGATAAATTAAATTTAGATATTACAAGCTTAAAAAATAAAAGATTAAATCTATTAAAAGAAAATAATATTTCTGAAAAAGATTTATTACCAAAATTCGAATGTAAAAAGTGCCAAGATACTGGATATGTCAAATCTTCTAATGGTAATGAATTGTGCTCATGTATAAAGCAAAAGTTATATAACATTCAATATAATAATTCTAATATTTATGATTTAGCAAATCAAAGTTTTTCTAATTTTAAATTAGATTGCTATTCTCCTGATATAGATGAGCAAAAATATAATAAGAAAATTTCCCCACGCGATAATATTAGCACTATAAAAAATATATGTGATAAATTTATAGAAAATTTTGATGATCCAGCCGAAAATAATTTATTATTTTGTGGAAATCCTGGTTTGGGAAAGACATTTCTTTCTTCGTGTATTGCAAATGAATTAATAAAAAAAGGTAAAACCGTATTATACCAAACTGCACCTATAATGCTTGATAGTATTATTGATTATAAATTTGGTAAAACTTCAAATAATATTGTAAATACAATTAATTCTGTTGATTTGCTAATAATTGATGATCTTGGAACAGAATCTAAAAATAGTATTAAACTTACTGAATTATTTAATATTATTAATTCTAGATTGTTAAATCAAGATAATAAAATTACTAAAACGATAATTTCTACTAACTTATCTTTACAGGATTTATATGATAATTATGAAGAGCGTATTGTTTCTAGAATCATTGGTAATTATAATGCATGTTATTTCTTTGGAGATGATATTAGAATCAAGAAAAAATTAAGTATAAAATAATAAAATATATGAGTAATAAGTAAAAACTTATTGCTCATTTTTATAATTAGTAATTTTTATATCTTGCTAAGATTTATCTTCTTATTAATAAAATATAGTATTTTATAAAATACCAATTTTCTAATTATATAAAAATAGGTAAATAATTAACAATTATTTACCCATTTTTGATTATATTTTTATCTAATATTTTATTCCTCTGGTTCGTCAGTTGGTATATTTTCTATCGTTTGTTGAGTTCCACCTTCAATATTATTATCTACATCAATATCTTCATCTGGAATTTTTTCTATGCTTACAACTTTTCCACCATCATTTGTTCTCATTAATGTAACGCCTTGTGTGTTACGTCCTAGTACGCTTATTTCTTTAGCATTAATTCTAATAATTGTACCTTTATCTGTAATCATCATTACATCATCGTCTTCATTTGTAATTCTAATTCCTACTATATCACCAGTTTTTGGTGTAATCTTGTATGTTATTACACCTTTTCCAGCTCTTGTTTGGACTCTATATTCATCAAGTTCTGTTCTCTTTCCAAATCCGTTTTCAGTGATAGCTAAAAGTGTATCTTTGCTATGTTCTACAATTGATTCCATACCAATTACTACATCATCAGTATCTAGTCTTATTCCTATAACACCTTGAGCTGTTCTTCCTACAGGACGTACATCTTTTTCACTAAATGTTATACAAATTCCTCTCTTAGTTACAAGTACGATATTGTCTTCACCATCTGTCAATCTAACATCAATTAATTCATCATCATCTTTTAAATTTATTGCTAATAATCCAGTTTTTCTAGCTGAATCATATTCTTTTAGAGGAGTCTTCTTAATTAATCCTGATTTAGTTGCCATTAATAAATATTTGCTATCGTCAAATCCTTTAAGTGGAATTACTGCTTGGATTTTCTCTCCACTATCTAATTGTAATAGATTTACTATTGCTGTACCCTTAGCAGTTCTTCCTGCCTCTGGAATTTCAAATCCTCTCAATCTGTATAATTTCCCTTTATTGCTAAAGAATAATACAATATCATGAGTAGAAGCACTAAATATTTGCTTAACAAAATCTTCTTCTCTAGTTGTAATACCTGATATACCCTTTCCACCTCTTCTTTGGCTCTTGTACGTATCTATTGGTAATCTCTTAATATATCCAAAGTGAGTTAGAGTTATTATTGATTGTTCTTCTTTTATTAAGTCTTCTTCGTTGAATTCTCCTTCTGCTGCAACAATCTTAGTTAATCTATCATCTCCGTATTTTTCAATCATTTCCAAGCTTTCTTCTTTAATGATATCATATACTAATTTTTCACTTGCTAAAATTTCTCTTAGATGCTTAATAAGTTCCATTAATTGTTGATATTCTTCTTCTATTTTTTCTCTTTGTAATCCTGATAATGTTTTTAATCTCATATCAAGTATTGCTTGTGCTTGAATATCATCTAATCCAAATCTCTCCATTAATTTTTCTTTTGGATCATCATAAGAACCTCTAATAATTTTGATTACTTCATCAATATTATCAATAGCTATTCTTAATCCCTCTAATATATGAGCTCTTGCTAATGCTTTATCTAAATCAAATTGAGTTCTACGAAGAATTACTTCTTTTCTATGAGCTATATAATAATCTAAACATTGTCTTAATGTTAAGATTTTAGGTTCTCCATTAACTAGTGCAAGCATAATTACACCAAATGAAGACTGCATTGGAGTATTTTTGTATAATTGATTTAAGATAACTTTTGCATTTGCATCTCTCTTCAATTCTATTACTACTCTAACTTTTTCTTCTCTATCTGATTCATCTCTAACCTCAGCTATTCCTTCAATTCTCTTATCTCTAGCTAATTGGCTGATAGTTACAATTAAATTTGCTTTATTTACCTGATATGGTAATGAAGAAACTATAATTCTTTCTCTGTTGCCTGGCATCTCTTCGATTTCGGCTTCAGCTCTCATCATTATTTTTCCTCTACCAGTTGAGTATGCTTCTTTTATTCCATCTCTACCTAATATTAATGCACCAGTTGGAAAATCTGGTCCTTTTACTATTTTGAATAATTCTTCATCTGTAATATCTTCATCAGATTCAATTATTTTTATTACAGCATTTAATATTTCCTTCAAATTATGAGGTGGTATATTGGTAGCCATACCTACTGCAATACCTGAAGAACCGTTAACTAAAAGTGCTGGTAATTTTGTAGGTAATACTGTTGGCTCTTGTCTCATTCCATCAAAGTTAGGCATAAATTCTACTGTATTTTTATCTATATCTTCTAGCATTGTTGCAGCAATTTTTGACATTCTTGCTTCTGTGTAACGATATGCAGCAGCTCCATCACCATCAATAGATCCAAAGTTTCCATGTCCATCAATTAAAGGATATCTTAGTGAGAAATCTTGTGCCATTCTTACCATTGCATCATATACTGATGAATCTCCATGTGGATGATATCTACCTAAAACATCGCCGACAGTTGTAGCAGATTTTCTATAAGGTTTATCTGTTGTCAATCCATCTTCATACATTGTATATAATATTCTTCTGTGAACTGGTTTTAAACCATCTCTTACATCTGGAAGTGCACGTTGTACAATAACACTCATAGCATAATCAATATATGCTGTTTTCATTTCTGTAACAATTTCTCTGTCTATTATTGTTCCATCTTTAAATCCGTCTTCACCTATTTTGTTGTCCATTTTTTACCTCTCTTTTTACAGTTTATTTTTACTCCCTTATTATACTAAAACGAATTAAAAAAAGCAAGGAAAAAACTGATTTTTTTAGCAATTTTTCTTACTTTTTTATATTATTTTATATTATTTTTTTTAGATATATTATTTTCTCTTTTTTATTAAAAATTTCTAATATTTAAATTATTTTTTTTCATTTTATAGTATAAATTTTTAACTTTTTTATTTCTATATATTTTTTTATTATATTTAAATATCTTTTCTATTTTTCCAAGCTTTAATTTTTCGCATACTTTAATTATCTTTTGCATACTTTAATTATCTTTTGCACACTTTAATTATCTTTTGCAAATTTTACCTCAAGATTTATTTAACTTACCATTATTTAATATTATTGTGAAATCTTTATTATCCTATGTCAATTTTTTTGCAAGTTCTATTTCTTCTTTGCTTAGCTTGAAATCTTTTCCTTTATTTTTAATTAGTTGGTGAATATTTTCTAACTTTCTAGCTTGATTTATTGTTGATTCTAGTGGTAAAACTT
>JBPOHA010000018.1:0-23229 GCA_052036095.1 Bacillota bacterium | reverse complement strand
TTCCAGTCGTTGTTCCATCTGATAATTTGTAATTTATTACAAATGAATACTTACCATTTGCTGTTACATTTAATGTTGTGCTTGCATTTCCTGTGTCTGCTCCTGTCACTGTTAATGTGGTTGTTGTACCATCAGACTGTTTTTGACTTATTCCAGTTATTGTTCCTTCTGCAAATGTTGATGATATATTAATTGTTAATGTTTTTCCAAAATTTACTGACTCTGCTGTTGTTACTTCATTGCCACTACTATCTTTTACTACAATACTCGTACTTGGACGTGGCCCTGCTTTTGTTGGTTCTCCTTCTATTGACATATCTGTTTTATTTACTGTAAATACATAACCTTGATATGTTACATCTAGATTATCTCCGTCTTCTTCTACTGCATCTGCCTCATTTTCTTCTAAATATGTTTTTAAATCTCCTGCTGTTCCTATTGCTGCATCCATTTTATATTCTGTTAATTTTAATTGTAATTCTTCTTTTTCTTTTGAGGCACTATAACTTGTTGTTGATTGTTTTGCTTTTCCTATTATTCCTCCATTTACTGCGATATTTATTGATACTGCTGCTAATATCAATAATACTATTATTGTTACAACAAGAGCTATTAATGTAATACCTTTTATATCTTTCATTATATTTTCTCCCTTCGTTTTTCTCATTTTTATCTTTTGAAATTTTACATTTTTATTTTACAGTATCTGTTTTCTTTTTGCAATATTTTTAAAACATTTTTTTTATAGTGTAATTTCTATTGTTGTGAATTGCAATCTTAAATTATTAATGATTTTGTGACCAATATAAATATATTCCACCACATACTTCAATTAATATAATTAGAGGAATTATTCTTTTGAAGATTTTGTCATCTCTTCTATAATTATACATTTCAGAAGCTACTAATAATCCTAAGAATCCACACAAAATGGCAAGTATTATATAGATTATATCTAATATTCCTTTCTTGATTTTTAAATCATATTTTGCACAAAACATTACTAACGCAAATGATATAATATTAATTATTATTAAATATCCTATTATAAAACTAACCATCTCTTTATCCTCCATTGCAAATATTTTTTTATTACATAGCTATATTTTTTTAATTATATTTTATTTTAATTATACAACTATCTTTTTATTGTATTTTATTTTTAATTATACAACTATCTTTTTTATTGTATTTTATTTTTAATTATACAACTATTTTTTTAATTATATTTTAATAATTTAATTTTACCCAAATAAGCTCATTTGATTGCTTTGACTCATACCTTTTAAACATCCTGCATTTTCAAGCATATCTATTGCACTTTTTCCTACTTTTGCACGAATTTTAAGATCATCCATTGACATGAATTCTCCATCTTTTCTAGCTTCTTCTATTCCTTGTGCTGCTACTGTTCCAAGTCCTGGTATGCTATTTAGTGGTGGTCTAATTCCATCGTCTTCCATTTTAAATTTAGTAGCACTGGATTCATATAAGTCAATAGGTAAAAAGGTTAACCCTCTTGCATACATTTCATTTACTATCTCTAAAGTTTCATACATATCTTGTTCTGTTTTTGTGGCATTATTTCCTAATAACTCTATTTCTTTCATTTTGTTTTTTACTTTTTCTTGTCCATGACACATTATATCACTGTCAAAGGCATCTGCTCTAATTGTAAAATATGCGCAGTAGTATGCTTTTGGTATATGTACTTTGAACCATGCTATTCTAAATGCATTAGTAACATACGCTGCTGCATGTGCTTTTGGAAATAGGTATTTTATCTTATTACAAGATTCAATGTACCACTGTGGAACTTTATATTCTTCCATTGTCTTTTTATAATCAGCCCATTTGTCTGGTTGCTTCTTTACTTTACCTTTACGTACAAGCTCCATAATTTTGAAAGATGTATTTGGTGGCAAACCTTGTTTTATTAAATATAACATTATATCATCACGAGTACAAATTACTTCGCTTAAAGTTGCAGTTCCATTGTTAATTAGTTCTTGTGCATTTCCTAGCCAAACGTCAGTACCATGTGATAATCCTGATATTCTAAGTAACTCTTCAAAAGTTTTTGGTTTAGTATCTTTAAGCATACCTCTAACAAATTTAGTACCTGATTCTGGTATGCCAAAAGTTCCTACTTCTGACCTTATTTGATCAGGTGTTACTTTTAAGGCATCTGTTGAAGAATAAATTGACATTGTATATTGATCATCAAGTGGTACATGTGTTGGATCAAATCCTGTTAAATCATAAAGCATACGTATTACTGTTGGATCATCATGTCCTAGTATATCAAGTTTTAGTAGGTTCTGGTCTATTGAGTGATAATCAAAGTGTGTTGTTATTATATCCGAATCTGGATCATCTGCTGGATGTTGTACTGGTGTAAATTCGTAGATTTGTCTGCCTTTTGGTACAACTATAATTCCACCTGGATGCTGGCCTGTTGTTCTCTTTATTCCTGTACACCCTTTTGAAATTCTATTTACTTCTGCATTACTAATTGGTATACCTTTTTCTTCGTAATATTTTTTTACATATCCAAAGGCTGTTTTATCTGCTACTGTACCAACTGTACCTGCTTTAAATGTAGTTCCTTTTCCAAATATTACTTCTGTATATTTATGAGCTTTTGCTTGATATTCTCCTGAGAAGTTTAAATCAATATCTGGCTCTTTATCTCCATTGAAACCTAAGAAAGTTTCAAATGGTATATCCATTCCGTCCTTATCCATTCGGTGTCCACATTTTGGGCACATTTTATCTGGTAGATCAAAACCGTTTTTTACTCCATAATCAGTAAAATCAGAATATTTGCAATTAGGGCATCTATAATGTGGTGGAAGTGAATTGACTTCTGTTATTCCTGTCATGTTAGCAACAAAAGATGAACCAACAGAACCTCTTGAACCAACTATATATCCATCATCGTTTGATTTCCAAACTAATTTTTGTGCAATTATATACATAACAGAGAATCCATTTTTTATAATAGATTCAAGCTCTTTATCTAATCTCGCTTGTACAATTTCTGGAAGTGGGTCACCATATAATTCATGAGCTTTATTAAATGCAATTTCCTTGATTGTCTTTTCGCATCCTGGTATATGTGGTGCACATTTTTCTGGTGAAATTGGACTAATTCTTTCGCACATTGCAGATATTTTATTAGTATTGGTTACTACTACTTCATAGGCTTTTTCTTCGCCTAAAAATTCAAATTCTTTTAGCATTTCTTCAGTTGTACGCAAATATAGTGGTGCCTGAAAATCAGCATCATCATATCCTTGTCCTGCTTGCAAAATTCTTCTATATATTTCATCTTGTGGATCCATAAAATGGACATCACAAGTTGCGCATACTGGTTTTGATAATTTTTCTCCTAATGCAACAATTTTTCTTACTATATTTCTTAAATCTTCATCACTTTGAAGAGTTCCCTCTCTTACTAAATATTCATCATTCTTTATTGGTTGTATTTCAAGATAATCATAGTCTTTTGCAATTTCTTCTATGTCCTCATCTGATTTTCCTGCTAGTATTGCTTGGTACAATTCACCTTGGTCGCAGGCTCCTCCCATTATTAGACCTTCGGAATATTTCTTATATAAAGATTTCATTATTAATGGTTTCTTATAAAAATAATCAAGATGTGAAATTGATACTAATTTGTACAAATTTCTTAATCCTACATAATCTTTTGCTAAAATTATAGTATGGTAACTTTTTAATTTTTTATAATTTGCCTTTCCATCTTCGTTTTTATCAATATCAGCTAATTTTTTTATTCCTTTTTCTTTAAGCATCTTTGTCATAACATTAAATACTTTTACAGTAGTATCAACATCATCTAATGCTCTATGTGCTACATCAACTTTGATTCCTAAATTTTCTGCAATTATTCCTAATTTATATTTTTTGTAATCTGGAAATAAATCTTTAGCTAAACTTAAAGTATCTAAATATGTATTTTCAAATTTTAATCCCATTTTTTCACAGTTATAGCGTATAAAACCTGTATCGAAATCAGCATTATGTGCTACTAATACAGAATCACCAAAAAATTCTAATACTTTTGGCATTAGTTCTTCTATTGTTGGAGCATCTTTTACCATTTCATCTGTTATATTAGTAATTTCTTGTACTTTCATAGGAATTGGTTTTTGAGGATTTACAAATGAAGAAAATTCATCTATTACTTCTCCATTTTTTATTTTCATTATTCCTACTTCTGTAATCTTTTCTGTTCTAAAAGAAATTCCTGTAGTTTCTAAGTCAAATACACAATATGTAGTATTTTCTAAGGTTTGGCCCTTATCTCTTGTTACTACTGAATTTTTATCTGGTACTAAATATCCTTCAACACCATATATTATTTTAATTCCATTTGACTTATCTCCTAATGCATCTAGTAATTTATGTGCTTCTGGGAATGATTGTACAACACCATGATCTGTAATTGCGATTGATTTCATTCCCCATTTTATTGCTCTATTTATTAAATTTTCTACTGGAGTTATTGCATCCATCTGGCTCATTTGAGTATGCATGTGAAGTTCAACTCTCTTTTCATTGGAGTTGTCCATTCTCTCTGCTTTCTTTTCCATAGGTTCAGTCATAAGTATTGTATTTGCTAAAATTGTTATCTCTTTTGCAAAATTATCATAAGCTGCTTTTCCACCAACTTTTACTGCCTTACCAACTTTAACTTTAGATGCAAAATCATCTTTTTTATCTGGCAATACAAAAGCTTTGCATGTAATAGTAGTAGTTCCATCATATACATCAAAAGAAAATAAAAACTTTCCTGTTTTCTTTAATTCTGTTGGATCTGGGACGTTAACTACTTCACCTATTATTTGTGCATCTCCTGTATCAACTGAAATATCTTCAACTTTTATTAGTGGCTCACGTATATTAGAATTTCTTCCATATATTAAATTAGGATCTTGTGGTACACTTTTCGAATTTTCAACATTTTCTTCTTGATTTTGTGGATTTTCGCTTTGATTTTGAGAACTGCTATTTGCAGTATTGTTCGAATTATTCTTCCAATTACCATTTGAATTGTTTCCCGAATTGTTTTTCCAGCTACCATTTGAATTATTTTCCGAATTATTTTTCCAGCTACCATTTGAAGAAGCACTATTTTTCCAAGATGAATTAGAAGTGTTTTTCCAATTAGTTTTTCCAGCTTCTCCATTTTCAGACTTATTAAATCCACTATTTCCATTATAATTATTATTCATATTTACGGCTACTTTTGCTTTCATAGTTTCTGAAGCTTTGGCAGAATTTTCACTTAGCTCTTTGATTAACTTTATATTTTCTTCTTTAAAACTTTGTTCAGCTTGATTTTCTCCCTCAGCAAAACAAACCTTGTAATTTACCCCATAGATATCCTTTATAAAATTAGAAATATAATTGTCAACTTTTTGTGTTTCAAGGAGTTCTTTTCCTTTTGCACAAAGATATACCTTTATTTTATCAGTTATTTCTACATTTTTATCATCTATAAAAGCCTTTATTAAAGGTTTCTTTTTAGAAATTGCACTAATTATACTTGTCCAATCTTTTTTTATTTTTTCATCTATCTTATTATTAGATACTATGCTAGATTGGTTTTTTAAATCATTTTTATCTAGCACCTCTTCATTGTTTGAAATATTACTTTCTTTTGATGAATTACTATTTTCTTTTGAATTGCTATTGTTATTTGATGTTTTAATTTCATTTTTTTCTTCTATTTTAACTTTAATGCTTACTTCATTTATGTTAAAACGTTGACGTGCATATTTCTCAAAATTTTGTATTTCGTCAATGTCAATAACATCGTCAGCTATTAAAAACATCTCCAATTTATTTGTTTTTTTGTATAAATTAACCTTAGCTATTCTAGCATCAGCCATTTCAAAACTATTAGTATTGTAATCGCCGAAAACTAATTTTACTCGTTTTAATTCTTCCAACTTTTGCCCCCAAAAATATTTTAATAATTTCAAATTTATATTTTTTCTTTAGTAAACAGATTTTATTATTGTTAATATTTTTTCATATTATATTTTTTCATATTATATTTTTTCATATTACATTTTTTATAATAATAGAATCTTATTAATGAAAAAGTTTCGCTATATCGTTATATGTCACTATAATTGAAAAAGCAATCAATGCAAAAAATCCTACTGTTTGAATTTCTAATTCTAATTCTCTTTTTATTGGTTTCTTTCGTATTTTTTCTATTATTAAAAGCACAATTTTTCCTCCATCTAATGGAATTATTGGTAATAGATTTGTTACACCAAGTGATATTGATATTAATGCTAACAAATATATAAATTCCACAATTCCATTTGTTTGAGAAACCATACTTGAAATTCCAACTGGTCCTACCATGTCATTTATGTTTAATTTTCCAGTAACTAGCTGTCCTAAACCCCAAAATATGGATTTCATTAGCTCTACTACCGCTCCTAATCCATATTTAATTGATGCAAGTAAATTATTTTCTACAACTATATTGTGTCTTATGGTAATTAATATAAAATATACTAATACTCCAAATATTATATTTACTAATGCTCCTGCAGCAATTATTGCTATTCTTTTCGCAATAGTTGCTTTATTAAAAGAGCCTTCTTTTTCAGAATGCTCTTCTTCTCCTTCTAGATTTACAAATCCGCCTAAAGGAATCAATCGCAATTCATAATCTGTTTCATTTTTCTTTTTATGCCATATTACTGGTCCAAATCCAAGTGCAAATTGATTAACTTGAACTTTGCATCTTTTAGCTACTAAATAATGTCCTAATTCATGAATAAATACTAGAAATCCAAGTAAAAATATTATCTTAAATGCAGTAAGCACTATTATCCTCCAAAAAATAATCTAGTTCTTTTGTAATTTAGTATATCAATTTTTCATATAACTACTACATATTTTTATAATTATTGAACATCTATTTTATGTTTATCATTTATATTTTGCTTATTTTTTTGCTCATCTTATTATTACTATTATTTTTTATTTTAAATATCTAATTTAAAGCATTAATAAAAGTATAAAAGCAAATGGACATATAAATATTAAACTATCAATTCTATCTAACATTCCTCCATGTCCTGGAAGTAATTCGCTAAAATCTTTAATTCCACAATATCTCTTTATACTAGAGGCTGCTAAATCTCCTATTTGACCTATGATGCTCAAAACTATCGTAATTGCCGCAATTGGCAAATATGCAATTTCAACATGGAATACTAGATTAACAATTAATGTATATGCAAGAGCTACTAATGTAGCACCTATTATTCCAGCTATTGCTCCTTCCATTGTTTTATGTGGACTTATTTTATTAAATTTATGTTTTCCAAAATGTTTTCCAATTAAATATGCAAATACGTCACTTCCCCAAGATGCACATAAAATATATGGTGCTAAAATTTTTCCATTTGGCTCGCTAGCTCTTAATAATGATAAAAATATCATCATAAATGGTATATAGCAAATTCCAAATATCGTAACCGCTACATCTACAATATTTTTCTTACCTTCTGAGATTACTAATTCAGCAAATAACACTAGAAGTGATATTGGTATTATTAGCAATAATATTTCAAATAATGCTTTCTTCTCTATTATATGTATAAAAGCTACCATTATGCATACTGTATATCCTAACCATTGACTTGGATTAGCCTTCTTCGTAATTTTAAAGCAATTAAAGTATTCATACATGCTTATAATCGATACCACAGCAATAGCTATATCCATAACTACAGTATTAGCAAAAGCCATACCTAATATTATAAGTGGTAAACCAATTATTGCAGTAAGATATCTAGCAATTGTGTTGCCTTTTTTCTCCATATTAAGATTTCCTTTCATTCAATATAGTTTTTTTCTAATTATTTTTAAATGTATTTCTTATTTTATCCATTCTTATATGTATATTCTTTAATATATGCCTTTTCGCTTATTAAGTTGCTTCGATTTTTTTCTCTTTTTATTTCTAATTTAATTTTTCAAATATTATACCTTATTTCAATTTTCTAATCTTTCGCTTAGAATATTCTTTATTTGCCTTTTCTAATCTTTCGCTTAGAATATTCTTTATTTACCTTTTCTAATCTTTCGCTTAGAATATTCTTTAATGCAATAATCGATATCCTCACTCGTAAAATCAGGCCAATATTTATCAAAAAATAAAAATTCAGAATATGTAGTTTGCCAAGGTAAAAAGTTACTCGTGCGAAGTTCACCACTTGTGCGAATTACCATATCTGGGTCTTTCTTCCCGGCTGTATATAAATTATTTTCAAATAATTTTTCATCTATATCTTCTACTTTTATTTTGCCTTCTAACACTTGATTGCAAATTTTTTTAGTAGTTCTTACTATCTCATCTCTCCCACCATAATTAAATGCAATTATTAAGTTAAGTCCAGTATTGATTTTCGTTTTCTCTTCAATTTGATTCATCATTTTTTGAAAATTTGAATCTAATCCCTCTCTATTTCCAATGAAATTTATTTTAATATTTTCTAAATCTAAAGATTTTAAAAGCTTATTTAAATAAACTTTTAAAAGGACCATTAAATAGCCAACTTCTTCTTTAGTTCGCTTCCAGTTTTCAGTTGAAAAAGCATATACAGTAAGATATTTCATCCCGATTTTATTACAATATTTTGTAATATCCTCTAAAACCTGCGCTCCCTTTTTGTGTCCAAGCTTTTTTTCCAAATTATTTTCTACTGCCCATCTTCTGTTTCCATCCATTATAATCGCTAGATGTTCAAGCTTTTTTTCTTCTTCCATATAGACTCCTTGTGTTTTTAATTAAGATTTCTTTTTATTTGAGTTCATAAATATTTATATCAATTATCAAAAATTAAATTAAAAGCTTTAACTAATTTAAGTTATAAAATAAAAATATTATATAGACATGATCTCTTTTTCTTTTTTACTTGTTAACTCATCAATCTTTGCTATTGCTACATCAGTAGCTTTTTGAATTTTCTCTTCTAATCCTCTTTCTTCATCTTCAGAAATTTTACTAGTTTTAAGTGATGCTTTTGCTTCATCCATTTCATCTCTTCTTACATTTCTAACTGATACTTTTGCTTCTTCAGCCATTTTCTTTATATCTTTTACTAATTCTTTTCTTCTTTCTTCTGTCAATTCTGGAAATGCTAATCTTATTACTTGACCATCATTTATTGGATTAATTCCAATATCGGCTTTTTCTATTGATCTTTGTACTTCGCCCAATATTGATTTGTCCCATGGTTGAATAACTATTAATCTAGCTTCTGGTACAGAAACACTAGCTACTTGGTTAATTGGAGTTGGAACTCCATAATATTCAACTGTAACTCTGTTAAGTATTGTAGGATTAGCTCTACCTGCTCTTACTTCTGAAAAATCTTCTTGTAAATCCTCTATTATTTTTGTTGTTTCATAATTCATATTTTCTAAACTCATAAAAACCTCCTAAGTTTTAATATTTATATTTTTTATCTTTTTAATTATTTTTTTCATTTTCTATCTTCTATTTTCTATTTTTAACTTTTATTAATATTTCTAACTTTCTATTTTCAATTTTTAACTTTTATTTATATTTCTAACTTTCTATTTTTGATTTTTAACTTTTATTTATATTTCTAACTTTCTATTTTTGATTTTTAACTTTTATTTATATTTCTAACTTTCTATTTTCAATTTATTCTTAATTTTAATTAATATTACTTTACTGAAGTTCCAATCTTTTCTCCATTTACAGCCCTTACTATATTTTCAGGATCACTCATTGCAAATACTTCAAGTGGAATAGCATTATCTCTGCAAAGTGATATTGCTGTAGAATCCATAACTTTTAAGTTTTGCTCTAATATTTGTTGATATGTTATTGAGTCTAACTTTTTTGCACTTGGCTCAATTTTGGGATCAGCTGTATAAACTCCATCAATAGTTTTAGCTACTAATATCGCTTCTGCATTAATTTCTGCTGCCCTCAAAGCTGCTGCTGTATCAGTTGAAAAATATGGACTTCCAGTACCACATGCAAATATTAAAATTCTTCCTTTTTCAAGATGTCTCATTGCTCTTCTTTGAATAAAAGGTTCGGCAATTTGCCTCATTTCAATAGCTGTCTGTACTCTTGCTTCCAATCCCATTCTCTCAATTGCATCTTGCAATGCTAAGGCATTTATTGTTGTAGCAAGCATTCCCATATAATCTGCTGTTGTTTTCACCATTTCAGGTCCATATTTTCCTCTCCAAAAATTTCCTCCACCAACAACAATTGCCACTTGTACACCTAAATCATGTACCTTCTTTATTGAATTGCAAATTCCATTTATCGTCAATTCATCGATTCCATTATCTTTATTCCCTGAAAGTGCTTCTCCACTTAATTTTAGTAAAACTCTTTTATACAAAATAACCCTCCTTATTTTATCCTAAATCTATTTTATTAATAGTTTTTCTTATGTAAATTAATATTTTTTATTATTAAATTGCATTTTATCATATATATGTATAAAATTAAAGAGAAAAAAGAAAAAAATTATTTTTTCTATGTAGGTTTATCAAACATATATCACACTGAGTTGATATAAATACTAAATGAAAAAAGAGAGCTAACTTTTTTAGCTCCCTTTTTATAACTTATTATTTCTTATCATTTATTATTTCTTATCATTTATTATTTAATATCATATTTTTTAGATTTTGCATATGAGAATATTCCTACTACTATTGCAACAAATCCAATAGCACTAATAACATATATATCATTTTCTCCTGTTTTTGGGATTTGTTTATCTGTTAAACTAGTAGAACCATTGTCTTTACTTGCATCATTAATAGTATTTGTCTTAACAACATTTGTAGTTAATGGAGTAACTTGTGTTGTAGTATTATTTGCAGTAGTATTATTTGCAGTTGTATTATTTTCAGTCGTTGTATTGTTTGTTGCACTATTTGAATATACTATTGCAATACCTGAAGCATTTACTCCTTTATTAATAAAAAATAAAATAGCTAAAACCATTACCAATGATATAATTAAATAATTCTTAAAATTCTTCATCCTTTTGTTCTCCTTAAACTTATTTAAATTTTATTTTTCTACTATTATTATTTGTCTTTTATAAAATAATATAGCAAGAAAATTATTACATTTTTTATTTATATTTATTGTATACTTATTTTCTTTATACGTCAACATTTTTTTAAAAATTTTTTTATTTTTTTACAACTTTTTCTATTTTTTTATTTAAAGATATTTTT
The DNA here is from genome assembly GCA_052036095.1 of Bacillota bacterium. Lineage (GTDB taxonomy): Bacteria > Bacillota > Clostridia > TANB77 > CAG-508 > CAG-793. The sequence continues at coordinate 11,925 of JBPOHA010000018.1, read as the reverse complement.
ATTTATTTTAAATAATTCTTGTATATTATAATTCATACTTTTTTATCATAACTACCTTCTAAAAAATTATTACTTTATCTATTATTTAAACATTAAATTTGAAATTAACTATATCACCATCACGCATTATATAGTCTTTTCCTTCCATTCTTACTAATCCAAGTTCTTTAACTTTTTGTTCAGAACCATTTGCTACTAAATCATTATATGAAATTATTTCAGCTTTTATGAATCCTCTTTCCATATCGCTATGTATTTTTCCTGCTGCTTGTGGAGCCTTGCTTTCTTTTTTTATTGTCCATGCCCTAACTTCTTTTTTTCCTGCAGTTAAGAATGACATAAGTCCTAGTAAATCATAACTAGCTTTAATTACCTTATCAAGTCCTGATTCTGTGAGTCCCATAGCTTCGAGCATTTCCTTTTTGTCATCACCCTCTAAAGCAGATAATTCTTCTTCTATCTTAGCACAAAGGACTATTGCTTCTGCATTTTCATTTTTAGCATATTCTCTTACTTTCTTAACATAATCATTTTCAGGTTTTCCTAAATCTGATTCTGAAATATTAGCAACATACAAAATTGGTTTCATAGTTAATAAAAATGCATCTTTTATTAGTTCTTTTTCTTCATCTGTATATTCTAAGCTTCTAGCAGGCTTTCCAGCCTCAAGTGCTGTTCTTACTTTTTTAAAAGCATCTTCTTCAGCAAAATATTTTTTATCACCTTTAGCTAATTTTGAAGCTCTATCTATTCTTTTTTCAACAGTTTCCATATCAGCTAAAACTAATTCAATATTTATAGTTTCTATATCTCTTATTGGATCAACACTTCCATCAACATGAATAATGTTAGAATCATCAAAGCATCTTACAACTTCTAATATTGAATCAGTTTCACGAATATGTGATAAAAATTTATTTCCAAGTCCTTCACCTTTACTTGCACCTTTTACCAATCCAGCGATATCTACAAATTCAATTATTGCATGAGTTACTTTTTCTGCATCATACATTTTATTTAAAACATCTAATCTTTCATCTGGTACTGGGACAACTCCCACATTTGGCTCAATTGTACAAAATGGATAATTAGCACATTCTGCTCCTGCATTTGTTATACTATTAAATAATGTGCTTTTTCCTACATTTGGAAGTCCTACTATTCCTATTTTCATTTTTATGTCTCCTTTTATTATATGTATTTTTTATTTAATTATTTATTTTTTCATTTTATATTGTAACAAATTTTTCAATATTTTTCAAGCACTTTAAGGATTATGTTGTAAATATATATTTGTATATTCTCTCACTGTCATTATCTTTGGTTTATCAATTTTTACACTTTTAAAATCTTTATCTCCTGTAATGAATATATCAACATTTTCTATAATTGCTGTATGTAAAATTATATAATCATATTCATCTCTAATCTCAAATAACTTTTTTCTACATTTTTGGGTGAATATACTAATTCAAATGGAAATTTGTTTAAAAACTTATCTACTTCATTTTTATTGGAGGATAGGAAATTTTTTCTTCATTTATTTCTTCTATAGTATATTAACATATTATTATTTCATGCTTTTTTGTAATATTATCAATGAAATTATTTAATATTTTACTTTTAAAAATAAATGCTGATATAAGAATATTTGTATCTAACATTATTCTCATATCTATATTTTATCTGTCCTTTCTATATTTTTTTATTAAATCAACAACATCTTCTTCTGTTTTTAAATTTAATCTTTTTGCTTCTCCTTCAAATGAATTTTGAATATCTTCTAATGCTACCATTGCAGAATTTTTTATTATAATATCATTTCCTTTCTTCATAAAAATTATTTTACTTCCATTTTTTAATTTTAATAAATCTCTTATATTTTTTGGTATAGTTATTTGTCCTTTTGAAGTTACTTTAGCAAGTTCCATTTTTTCTCCTTTCTAGCATTTATTTTTTGCATTCCTTACTTTTCTTACTTTTATTATATTCTAAAACATTATATAATGTCAATAGAATTTTCTTATTTTGGAATTATTTATTTCTTATTTTGGAATTATTTATTCGTGTGTTGTTACATGAATATCACCTATTTCTGCATTTAGCTCTCTTGATACAATATTTTCAATTTGTGCAACTTGCTTATCTGTTAATTCTTCTTTTTGTTTTACAACAACATTTATATTATTGTCATTTATTAAAACTACTGAATTTTCAAATCCCTTAGTTTTTATTAAATTTTCAATCACTGATATTCCCATTTTTCTATTATTGATATTCATTATCTCATTTGCTGCAATTGATTTTTGATCTGCTGGTATTTTATCATTTTCAAGTATTTTTTGATAAGTTTCTAACATTTGTGAATACATATTTTCTCTTTCTAATCTTGTTTGTGTAAAATAATTTCCACTTGTGCTATTTGAATTAGTAATTATATTAGAGTTTTGCGCTTTATTGCTATCTTTATTTTTCTCACTATTTTCATTTGAAGAATTCTCTTTTGTTTCAGAGCTTTCAGCTGTATTTGAAGAAGTTTCTTTTGCTTCGGAGCTTTCAGCTGTATTTGAAGAAGTTTCTTCTGTTTCAGAATTTTCAGCTGTATTTGAAGAAGTTTCTTTTATTTCAGAGTTTTCACTTTTAACTATATTTTTATCTAATGCTATATTTCCTTGAATTGAATTTTCATCTGTGCTGACTAATTGTGCATCTCCTAATTCTGCTAGCATCAAATTAGAGTTTTTAATATTGCTATTATTATAATTCAAATAACCAGCTGTAATAAGCATTAAAGCCATTGCAAATAATACAATTTGGTTTTTCTTTACCACATTTTTTATTATATTGTTTTCATTATGCTCTTTATTTTCTATTTTTTGCTTTTTATTTTTTAAAATTTTTTCATTAATATTTTCTTTGTTCTCGTTTTTGTTTAGCAATATATTTTTATAAAAACTATTAATATCAAATTTGAAATCTCCCTTCTTTAAATGCTTGGACTTTTCTTTTTGATTTGGTTTTATAAAAAAAATTTTCATTTCTGATCCTCCATTTTAAATACTTGTATTTTATGTGATGCAAGCCCAGTCGCCGCTTCTACTGCTTGAATTATATCTGATTTTATATCATCATTTGCGGCACCTTGAGCTGCAATTATCGCTCCTTCTATTACCGGGCTTAAAATGCTTTGCGTTATTGGTTCTTTGGTCCCATCATTTTTTTCTTTATAGATAACTTCTTTTTGGTTATTTTCTTCTGAAATCGTTCTCGTCCCTCCGTCGTTGTCACTTTCTGTAGTATTGCTTAGTTTGTAGTTTTCATTATAAACTGGCTCTATTGTGGTACTCTTTGAATATGTAATCATAACTTTAACCTTTCCTACTCCTTCAATCTTTGAAAGAATATTTTCAAGTTTTGCCTCTATGTCTGTTTCAGTATTATTAGTTGTTACTTCTACAACATTATTTTTAATGTTTGCTTGCTCATTATTATTATTTATGCTTGTTCCTCCAAAAATATAATTTATTGCTACAACAATTATTATTAGTAATATTACTAAAATTATCAAATTTTCGACTTTTCTTTTACCCATAAATATAGATTTAATTTTTTCGTTCATAAACTTACCTCTTTTCAGCTTTATTATCTAAATTTTTTATAAAATTTTTTAATATTAAAAACTTTATAATTTTAATAAAATACTACAAGATAAATATTTTTATCGCTAATATAAAATTTTATGTATTATTTTTTATAATCTTCATTGTATTATTAATTTATATTTATCTTTTTTTCATCTATTCCATAAGAATCGCTAAGTGTCTTTACTATTTTACTTTTGTCACTTTCAGCTATCCCTTTGCTCTTTTTATCTTTAATGGTAACTTCCACTTTGTTTATGCTAGTAGATTTATCTTCCTTATATTCAAAAATATTTGATATTGTTATACTTAAAACATTGTATTTATTATCAGTTGTAACAATTATATTTTTACTATCATATCCTTCATTATTTATGATTTCTTTAATGCTTTTTATAATTTTATCTTGATACACTTTTGTTATATTTGAGTTTGATTTCTCATCATTATTAGTCTGATTTATATCAGTATATTTTTCTATATCATATTCATTTAGATTGAACTTTTTCCCTAAAACTGGATTCATAATACTAAAAAGCACAAAAACTCCTACTATCACTTTTATATATTTTTTATTTTTATTTTCTGGAAGAATTAATTCAATTACCGTTCCGACTATTATAGCTATAATTATTGTTCTAGCCCATGATGTAATTGACTCAATCATTTTTAACCTCCTGTACTTGACATTTTCATTACAATTGCAATTCCAACTATTAGAACTGTTGCAACTACAAACATTATTGCTAAAAATATTTTAAAAGTTCCAGCAATTTGTTCAATCAATTCTGTTACATTTTTATCTGCAACAGGTTCGCACAATGCAGCTCCTAGATAATAAACAATTGTAAGACTTGCAAGTTCAATAATTGGTTTTGCAAATATGCATACTATAACAATAATTCCAACAACTCCTACACCATTCTTTATAATATTTGTATATCCTAGCACAGTATCCACAGCATCTGAAAGGATTTTTCCTACTATTGGCACTACGGTAGAAACTATTGATTTACTAGTTTTTACTGTCACTGCATCTATGCTACTTGTAAGACCACCTTCAACTGAAGCTATGCTTACAAAAAGCATAAGTATAGTAGTGATTAGCCACACTGTTCCAGACTTCATAAATTTAGATAATTTATTTACTTGAACTTGATCTGAGATTTTTGATATTATTCCTAATGCAGTTGCTACAAGTATTATTGGAATTAGAGCATTTGTAATAAAATTGCTTATAAATGTAACTATAAGCAATAATATCGGCTCTATTATTCCAGAACTTACTATATTTCCAGTTGCAATCATTAAAGTGGTCAACACTGGTATTAATGAATTCGCAAACATATTTGCATTTTCCATAGTTGTTTTTATTGAAGATGTTACATCAGAAAAGTTTTTCATAAGTAAAACAACTATAATTATATATTGCACATAAGAAGCTATTTTTGAGACAGATTCATTTCCTAAGTTTTCACATATTGTCTTTAGTAGGCTACTTATTATAATTACAACTATTATAGAAGCTATATTTTTTAAAGCATTTTGCATATTTTTTTCAAATAGTCCAAATATAAATTTAAGAATTTTTTTATTATCAAATTTTCCAGATACGCTGGATGTGAAAACTTCTGTAACATCAAAATCATTAGTATATTTTTTTGATTCATCTAAAAAGTTGGATATTCCAAATTCATTTTCTTGTGACTCTAAAGTATTATCCGTTTCTGAATTTTGCGTTTCTATTAATGTAGTTGTCTCCCCTGCTTCTTGCGACTCAAATGGATTTATTTCTCTTGTTTCCGCTAAAACTGGTTTACTTATAGAATATAATATTAATATTACTAATATTAGTAGCTTTTTTTTCATTTGTGTACCTCTTTATTACTGTAGTATTTTGTTTACTGTTTCTAGCAAAGCATTCATTATTGGAATTGACATTGATATTATCAATACTTTACCTCCTATATCAACTTTGCTAGCAATTGCTGATTCACCTGCATCCTTGCAAACGCTCATAGCAAATTCAGTCAATATTGCTATTCCTGTTATTTTTAATAAAATTTGAACAAATTGAATGTTTATATTTGACTTTGCTGTAATATTTTGTATAAGACTTATTATTACTGTCATCTTCGTAATAAGCATAGTAAGGATTATTACTCCTGCAATTATTGACGCATATATTGCAAATTCCGGTCTTGATTGTTTTAAGATAATCACAATTATAACTGATATTAATGCTACTCCTATAATTTTTATTATTTCCATTCAGTCCTCCACTAAGAAAACTTTGCACTTTAATGTATACTTATTTTTTATTAATTTATAAATATTGTATTGTTGCTGAAGTTCTTATAAATTATTATATATAATATACATTTTGGGCTTTTATTATATAGTAATTCTTTTACACTAAAATTTAATATCTTTTACAAATTAAACATCGTTCTGACAGTTGAAAATAATCCGCTCACTTCTTTAATAACTAAAGAAAGTACGATTATAAGTCCTGCGAGTGTTGTCATCATGGCTTGGTCTTCTCTTCCTGCTCTAACTAATACTTGGTATAATACTGCAACTAATATTCCTATTGCAGCTATCTTAAATAATAAATCAATATTCATTTGTTTTTCTCCTATATTATTTTCCTTTCCTCTAATCTTCTTAAATTTAATAAATTATTTGAGTAAAATCTTTTAACATCTTTATTTAAAATTTTATATTTTCATTTTTATCTATTTATCTTTATTTTCATTTTTATCCTTATTTTCATTTTTATTTTTTAATCTTTATTTAAAATTTTATATTTTTTCATTGTTTTAAATTAATACAATTACTATGGCTAAACCTACTGTCGTACCTAAAGTTCTAAATAATTTTTGGTTCTTTTTGCACTCAATTTCTGAATCCTTAATTTTCGTTTCAAGAAATTTATTAGTTAACTTTATCTCGCTAACTTGTCCATCTAAATCAGTTTTTCCAAGCATCTTCGCTAGTCCCTTTAATACCTCAATATCATCTTTTATCATACTGGTTTGAGCAGTTTCTAATGAATTTTCCCAAGCTTCTCCTGCGGACATTATCTTCATCTTTATTGAAGCATTTCTAAAAATTTCACCTATATTTGAATTAAATTTTTTCGAAATTTCTTCAAATACATCCGGTATCGGTTCATATGTAAATTTTATTTTTTCTTCAAATATATTTAATGCTTCTTGCATTTCCATTAAGTCTTTTACTCTCTTTGAATATCTATTTGAAATGCAAATTCCAATAAAAATTGATATTGCCAATATTAAAATCATTAAAACTGCTTTAACTATAATCATAAATAATTTTCCTTACTTTCTTAATTAGTATAAAACTAAATTTTATTTTATGTATAATACTCCGCTCTACTTATATTTCAAATTTACTGTCTTTAAGAGTATTCATACTTGTCCTATATTATTAAATATATTCACATTATCATAATTTATTACAATTTTTCATCGAGCAAATAGTTCATATTATTATCTAATTTATATATTTTTCCTATTTTTCCCATTTTTTCTAGAAAAATTATGTTTTTGAAAAGCTTTTGTTCATAAATTCTATTAAGATTTTCATTTTTTCGAAGTTCTTCAATACAACCACCATGTGCAGTAAATATACCTTTTACACCAGAGCATATTCCATAGTTAATTGCATCGATGTCATCTTTTGTACCAATTTCATCAGCTGCAATAACTTGTGGAGACATTGTCCTTACTGCAATTTTCATTCCTAGACTTTTTGTTATATTGTCCATTACATCAGTTCTAAGTCCTACATCATTTTGTGGTATTCCTTTATACATTGACGCTATTTCCCCTCTCTCATCAATTAAAGAAACAGTAAAACCATTATCACTTATTTTTCTTACTAAATCCCTTAGCACTGTTGTCTTACCATATCCAGGAGGAGACACTATTAAAGTATTATCAATCGTCTTATTTTCTGTATTACTATTTTCAAATTTAAAACTCTTACTATCATTTCTCCTTGTTTCATAATTTTCTTTTTCTATTATAGAATTTTCTCTATTTATTACATTAAAGGTACTATCACTATTGCTTCTTGTTTCATAATCTTCTTTTTCTATTATAGAATTTTCTCTATTTATTACATTAAAGGTACTATCACTATTGCTTATATTATTTTTAGTAATTTCATAAAATATATCATTACTAATTCCAATAACTTCTTTTGCAATTCTAAAGTTTAAGGACGATACATAATTAATATTAGTTATTTTATTTTCTTTCATCGCTATATTTCCAGTTATTCCAATTCTATGCCCACCTAATATAGTAATAAATCCATTGCATAATTGACTTTGATATGAATAAATTGAGTTGTCACATATAACTTGTAGAATATTTAATATATCTCTTTGGTTAGGAATATATTCAACTACTTTTTCTCCATAGGAATACTTAAAAATTATTTTTCTATTTACCCTTACCCTTATCTCTTCTAAATTTTGTATATCAAAATTTCCAATTTCTCTTGGGAGTGCCCTATATATTATATCCATATTCTTCATTTGCATTTCTCCTACCTTATAATAATTATCATTTATTCTAATTATTTATATTTTTCCTAAATATTTAAAAATAAAAATTAACACTTTTAAATTTAGGCAAAAAAAACATAGCATACTAAAATATATGCTATGTCTATTAAATTTATTCATTAAATTTTTATTTTATAATAAAAGTTTTAGTAGTCAATATTAATACTATTCAGCCCAATTATGATATACATCCATTACATCATCTAAATCCTCAAGATTATCAATTAACCTTTGCATTTTTTCTGCTCCATTTTCATCTAGTTCTATAGTTGTGGTTGGAACCATTTGAACTTCTGCCTCAATAAATTCAATTCCTTGCTTTTCTAATTTTTCTCTTACCATTGTAAAATCTTTTGGAGCTGTAGTAATTTCAAAACATTCATCATCAGCTGAAAAATCCTCTGCTCCACTGTCAAGTGCAAGCATCATCATATCATCTTCTGACATCTTAGTAGTAGTTCTATCAATTACAATTACACCTTTTTGATTGAACATATATGCTACACAACCTGTAGTTCCTAAGTTTCCTCCTGATTTGTCAAATACATGACGTACATCAGCTGCCGTTCTATTTTTATTATCTGTACTAGCTTGAACTATTAATGCTACTCCATTTGGTCCATAACCTTCATATGTAATTTCTTCATAAACTTTGTTGCTACCTTCTCCTGAAGCTTTTTTTATTGAATTACTAATAGTATCATTTGGCATATTGTTAGCTTTACATTTTGCTACAACATCTTTTAACTTTGAGTTACTAGCCGGATCAGGTCCACCAGCTTTTACTGCTAATAAAATTTCTCTTCCTAATTTAGTAAAAATTTTTCCTTTTGCTGCATCTGCTTTTCCTTTTTTGGCTTGAATATTATGCCATTTGCTATGTCCTGACATCGCTATTTTCCTCCTTTTTATTAATTAACTTATTAAACAATTTGCACCATTTAATAAACTTTAGAGTATATTATCATATATAAATATGCACTACTCCTTTTATGTATTACAATTTAATATATCAATATTTTAATATTATACACATTAATTATTATAACATATCTTTTTGATTTTGTGTAGATATTTCAGTATTTTTCTTTACTTATATTACATTTTTTATTCTTTACTTGTCTTTTTCAGGCATTGGCTTACCATCTATAGCCCAGTCAATTACTTCATGCTCTGTTCCTTTTAAGCATTTATAAACATTATTACTTTTATCCTTTTGGTCAGTTCTTAAGTACTCTTTGATATAACTTATATATTTATCTTCTGAAAATTTACTTAGAATTGCTAATCGTACCATAGTCTTTTTAATTAAATATTTTTCTAAATTTTCTTCATGACTTACATCACTTTTAATCTCTGATATATTTTTTTTGTATCCATCATAAAGATTTGCAATATCATAAATATTATCTTCTATATTCTTACAAATCTTTTTCAAATTATCATCATTACCTATTTTACTAATGAGCAAATTAACTAATCCTGGATTATCCCCATGTATCTTCTTAATAAATTCAACTGCTTGTTTTTCTTTATCACTTTTTATATCTAAATCATCGTTATTATTTAGATTGTTTTTAATTGAATTAATGTCACTTTGCTCTTCCATTATTTTTCCTCTTCTTTTACAAATAACTTGCAAGTGCAAAATTTGGTTTCTACAAATTCATTGCAAGGACATAATGTTGTTTCATCTGTCTTAACTTTACATGGGCAATGTCCATTCTTTTTATAAATTCCCTCAATTATTTTATTTGCATAATCCCTATCAGGATTCATTCTATAACCATTCATCTATTTTCTCCTTTAACTCATTTTCAGGGTAAAATCCTTCGAGTCTATCAACCTTTTTTCCATCTTTATATATAAGCATCGTTGGAACCGCTTCAATATCAAATTTCATTGCTAAATTTTGTGCTTTATCAACATCAACCTTAACAATATTATAATCCTTTGAAATCTTTTCCAATACTTCTCCTAGCATTTGGCAAGGTCCACACCATGTTGCAAAAAAGTCAACTAATGTTAATCCTTTTTCTGATACAGATTCATCAAATTCCTCTTCTGAAATAAATTTAATCATATTATTTTTTCCTTTCTTATACAATATATTTTTACTTAATTTATATAATAATTTTTCATATTATTAATATTTCTCCTAGTTATTATTTTTTATATTCTTATGTGTATATTAATATTTTTTATCTTTTTTTATTATATATACTTTTATTTATGCATTTGTGTAAATTTCCAAGAATCTTTACACATATCTTTTAAATTTTTTTCAGCTTTCCATCCTAATACTTTTTCTGCTTTAGATGGATCAGCATAACATTCTGCAATATCTCCTGCACGTCTTGGAGTTATCTCATATTTAATTTTCACACCAGTTGCGTCTTCAAAATTTTTAACAATATCAAGAACAGAATAACCTTTTCCTGTACCTAAATTATATTCTTCAACACCTGTAACTTTCATAGCTCTTTCAATAGCTTTAATGTGTCCCTTTGCTAAGTCAACCACATGAATATAATCTCTAACTCCTGTACCATCTGGAGTTGGATAATCATTTCCAAATACTCTTAGATGGTCAAGCTTTCCTAATGCAACTTGATTTATATATGGCATTAAATTATTTGGAATTCCATTTGGAGATTCACCAATTAATCCACTTTCATGTGCACCAATAGGATTGAAATATCTTAATAATATAACAGTCCAATCTTTATCTGATACATAAATATCACTTAAAATTTGTTCTATCATTATCTTAGTTTGTCCATAAGGATTTGTTGCAGACTTTGGGAAATCCTCTTTTATAGGAACTGTTTCTGGATCTCCATATACAGTTGCAGATGAACTAAATACAATTTTCTTTACATTGTGTTTTCTCATTACATCAACTAATACTAAAGTTCCCTCAAGATTATTTTGATAATATTCAATAGGCTTTTCAACAGATTCTCCTACTGCTTTTAAAGCTGCAAAATGGATAACTGCTTTAATATCCGCATTTTCATTAAATACTCTATCAAGTTCATCTCTATTTAATAAATCTACTTGATAAAATTTAACTTTTTTTCCTGTGATTTTTTCTATATCTTCAATAGCTTCTTTTTTGCTATTAATTAAATTATCTACTATTATTACATCATAACCTGCATTAAGCAATTCTACTGAAGTATGTGAGCCTATAAAACCTGCTCCACCAGTAACTAATATTGACATCTATATTTTTCCTCCATATTTCATATTTATATATTATACTTTTGTATATTTTAATTTTTAAAACAAACTATAATTATATATTTAGTTTTAAATAATATATATTTTTTTATATTAGAATAATATCATATATTAAATTTCTAATATTATTAGATTTTACCATATTATTACTTTGCATTCAATAGAAAAACTTGATTTTTAGTAAATATTTGCAAAATAATTTAATATACTAAAATTAATTAATTGATTTTAGTATACTAATTTAATCAAAGTTTAAATGTTCCATTATTATAATATTTTTTAAAGATTTTTCATTTATATTATAATAAATACTTTATTATTTTTATTATAATAGTATTTGCAATAAATTATATTATTATTTATATTATTATTTATATTATATTAATATTTATAATTAGAATTAGTTAGTGTAAAATATTTGTAGGCAAAATATAAGAA
>JBPOHA010000020.1:0-3019 GCA_052036095.1 Bacillota bacterium | reverse complement strand
CTTTGCAATAATTTGTTTGTTTAAAAAGTTTTAATTCATTTAATGTTTCTTCAAATGGTTTATCTGATTTTTTATAAATTCTATTATCTTTCATTTTTTCACTCCTTACAATGACAATTTTAATATTTATTTTGTTTATTATCAATTCATTCTTTGTAATACATCCATTCAAAAAAGCAAAACACTACAGTAATTATATTACTATTATATTTTGCTTCTCTTTTGTCTTATTTATTTCCATATAGTTTACTGCAAATTGTTGCAATACATGCATTAAATGCCTGTTGTTGATATTGAGGTGCTATATTGTTTGTAGAATCTATAAAATCATTAAGTGATTTTAGCATTTTTGAAAATTCCATTTGCTGTTCATATTGAAATTGTTGTTCTTTCATCCTTTCATAATTCTGTTGGTTTATATATTGTTCATTAAATAAATTTTGATAGTACATTCTATTTCTCCTTATTTTTAATTTTTTAAACATCCTATTGGAACTACATATACTCCGTCTTCTCTTCTATATGCATATTGTCCTATTGCTGTTAATACCATTAGGAATGACGGATTGTTCATCTTTGATACATCTATACTAGCCTCTAATTTTTTTAGGTTTTCTACTCCTTCATCTATTAATTTATCTCCACCTAATTTTATTTCTATTAATCCATATTTACCATCTCTTAAATGTATAACAGCATCACATTCTAAGTCGTTTGCATCTCTATAATGATATACATTTCCATTTATACTTTCAGCATATATTCTTAAATCTCTAATACATAGTGTTTCAAATAATAATCCAAATGTATTTAAGTCATTAATCAAGTCTTTTGGTCCTATACCCAAAGAGGCAGTTGCTATGGATGGATCAATAAAATATCTTGTGTCTGATGTTCTTATTGCAGTTTTACTTCTTAAATTTGGATTCCATGCTGGTGATTCTTCTACTACAAATATTTTTTTCAAAGCATTTACATATGATAATACTGTATCTGTATCTAATGAAGTAGAATCATTTGCTAACATATCTTTTTTTAATGTATCATTTGATGCTTGTGTTCCAATATTTCTAGCATATGATTTCATAAGATTTTTTACTCTTTCTGGATTTCTTGAAATGCCATCTGCTTCAGAGATATCTCTATTAACAATTGCATCATAATAGTCATAGGCTTGTTCTAAAGCTATATCTTCTTCCATGAAAATTGCTCTTGGCCATCCTCCTCTACATACTAAATATGCAATTTTATCTAATTCTAATTCATTTATCCCTTCTATCTTTTTGGTTTCATCAAATAAATCTTTTAAACCAACTTGCCCATTTGATTCTCCTGACTCATATAAACTCATTGGTCTCATTAATAGCCATGCAAACCTTCCCGTTCCACTGTGAGTTACATCATCCATTTTTGCTGGCACAGAAGATCCTGTTAGAATAAATTGTCCCTCTGAATTTCTATGGTCAATTTCATATCTTACTGCATCCCATAATTTAGGAGCTATTTGCCATTCGTCAATTAGTCTTGGCGTTTCACCTTTTAAAAGTAAACTTGGATTAACATCAGCCATTGTTAGGTTTTGCTCTTTTTCGTCTGATTTAGCCATGTATAATATACTTTTAGAAATTTGTTCTGCAGTTGTTGTTTTTCCACACCATTTTGGTCCTTGAATTAAAACTGCTCCTTTACCTTTTAATTTTTTTTCTAAAATCTTATCAACAATTCTGTTTTTGTAGTTCTTCATAGCCCATTTTCCTCCTTTACTTTATTATATTATAGCATTTTTTTAATTTTTATGCAATATTTTTCGGTTATTTGTGGGAATATTTTTCGGTTATTTGTGGGAACATTTTTCGGTTATTTGTGGATTTTTCTCAGCCTTTTTTCTTAAAAAAATAGATGCTAGTAACCACTTTTGTGACCAACTGTTCTTTGAATGTCGCTACTTTCTAAGTATTAAATGTTTTGGAGGCTTTCCCCCGCAACCAATTCAGAGGCTTTTAGCCTCTTTTTTTATGTTTTGTGAAATTGTTTTATTTATAATTCAATTTTAACTTCTATTCTACTCACTTATAATAGACTTTTAATTTATTCATAATTTCCACCTTTACTTTTTTATATTAATATCGTATAATAATTGTATATGAGATTATATTGCCTAGGACATTCACACAAGTATTCCCAAAGAATGTCCGATGATGTAGCGGTGGGATGTGATTGGCTATTATCCATAGACCTATTAGAAGGAGACAATATAGTAAAAATAGTTCATAGGCTTTAAGTAACTATCTTTCATATACTTTTTAATAGAAGAAATTCTATCACTAGTGGTTTTCCCACTCGAGCCTTTGAGCTCACTAATAGAATAACTTCTATTTTTTTGTGCATTTTGCATTTTTCCAATATTATATATTGTATTTATATTTCCAATTTTTGCAATTCAATTTTCGTTTGAGTCAACAACAAGAAATTTTATATTACAAATTTCTCTATAAGTTGACTCACACACTAGACAACTTATAAAGTTATCTGTGTGCCAGAGCTTCGCCCTTGGATTCTTTTTTGGAAATTTTTTATTTAAATGTGTGTTTATTTTATAAAATTTTCAAAATAAAAAATAGCACTTCAATCGTGCTACTTTTTTTCTATATTTGGGTTGCATTGAGTCTTAGGAAATTCTGTCATCAAGAAATCTTGTACTAACATTTTTCCCTTCGGTGTTCTTAATATATCTCGTATCTCCTCTTTTGTTTTCCCCTCGCATTGTTTGAATATTTGGCAACATTCTTCGTTCGTCAATTTTTCCATTATAAAATTCACTCCTTTTTGTTATTTTATCTGTATATTCATCTATTATTTCTTCTCTTTTGGAAATAATGTTTCTGCTGTTTCTTGTACTAACATCTTGCCCTCTTTTGTTCTCAATATTTCTTGTATTTCTTCTTTGCTCTTCCCCTGACAACTGTCTAATATTTTTTTCACTTGTTCGTTCGTCAATTTTTCCATTATAAAATTCACT
>JBPOHA010000081.1:0-1764 GCA_052036095.1 Bacillota bacterium | reverse complement strand
TTGCTAATTGCAGGAGGTTGGATATCTGTTATTGTAATTCTAATTGTCTGTATTTTTGGTGGAGTAATGGCAGTATTTAATTCAAAAGGAGATAAAGATACATCAAAGCTTTGGAACAATAGTATTGTAGCAGTTGCAAAAACACAATTAGGAGTAACTGGTGGAGATCCTTATTGGAGCTGGTATGGATTTGATTCTAGAGTCGAATGGTGTGCGTGCTATGTAAGTTGGTGCGAAGACCAATGTGGTTTTATTTCAGATAATTCAATGCCTAAATTTTCAGTATGTACTTATGTAATAAATTGGTTTAAAGATAAAAATGAATGGTATGATAGAGCTGATAATAATTTTTATCCTAAAAGTGGAGATATAATATTTTTTGACTGGGCAGATAAAACAACTGGAGAAAGAAATGGAGTAGCTGATCATGTAGGAATAGTTGAAGATGTTATTGATGGTAAAGTTCACACTATTGAAGGAAATTCTAGTGATGCTTGCAAAGAACAATCTTATGATTTAACAAGTTTAGATATTTTAGGCTATGGTGTACCAAGTCACTAAAAAATATTATATAGATTTATGATTATTTATAAGGTTTGAATAGAAATAAATAAAAAATAATGTTATAATTAAAAAAAGGAAATAATTATATGAAAAATATTAGAGATAAGTTTGAAAAAATTATAACAATAGAAAATTATATGGAAGATGTTAATAGATGCATAGAAAACAAATTATACTTACCTGGACTTATAACTGCACTAACAATACCAGATTTATGCTATAAATTTGAAAATAAATCTGAATCAAAAGCATACTACATTGAATGGTTTAATAAATGGGTATATAGTAAAACATATAATCTTCCAAGTGATGAATATTGTGCAAGTGATAAGGCTTTTGGAGATGTTCATAAAATAAAATTTGATGGAGAATTATGCTATTACCTTCGTTGCTCTTTAATTCACTCAGGAAATAACAAAATTGAAGATAATAAATCATATAAATATGAAAATGTTAGAGCAAATTCTATTGAACTTTGTATTAATAGTTCTTCTAATTACCAATATGGTGAAGGATCGTTTCTTACAACCAATATGTCGAACGGAACACAATTTAAAGAATTAAGAATAAATATAATAACATTAATGAAAAGACTATTAGACGGATGTACTGATTTTCTAAATAGTAATCCTCAATATAAAGAAAAAGAACTTTTTAAATATATTGATTGGGACAAGAATAAAAACAATATGCAGTAAAATATTGTTTAGAAATTTAAAAAATATATAAGCTAAAATACTTAAAAATATAGAGAGGTTGGCAATAATGCAATTAGATGTTTTAGATAAGTTAATTGATAATAAAATAGAAGAAAATCCAAATAAATTGGTATTTACTTACTACCTAATGAAAGTAAAACAAAATTTATCTGATGATGCAATGCTATCATCTATTCATTTAATTTCAATAAAGTTAGAAAATCTAGGCTACAATGTTTATAGAACAAATCAAACATATACATACAGTAATGAAGAACAAATAGTAAAAAATAATGAGTTATTAGTAGCTATTAAGAAATAATAGGAGTTTGAAAAAATTACCTATTATTTTTTTGCCTTTATTGTCGAACAGATGTGTCAAGTAAAAGGGAAAATGTCCCAAAAACTTTTAAACATTAGCACTAAAATTTAGTGCTATTTTTTTATGCTGTTTGCCTATATGTTTGTCTTGACATATATTCATTGAAAGATTTTTCTCTCC
>JBPOHA010000079.1:0-10264 GCA_052036095.1 Bacillota bacterium | reverse complement strand
GTGGTTTTTGAATAATAATCACGTGTATATAATTTATCTTTTACTTTTTCTATGTAATAATTTAAGTCTACAAACTCAATGCTTACATTTTCTCTTTCATATTTACTAATTTTCTTTTTGTTTTCTTCATTAATATTTGTATTAAGTATTTTTATTAAATAAAAATTATCTTTTGAAGAATTGTCTATTAATGACTGTAAAGATACTGCCAAGCAAGCCATATAAGCATCATCGACAGCAAAGAAAATTGGAATCGTTTCTTTATCGTTTAACATTTTTACTCCTTTTAAATATTAATATTATATTTAATAATCATATTTATTTTTATTTTAATATTTATTTTTATAACTATTTTTATATCTATATTAATTTTATAGTTATATCTATTTTTAATTTTAAATTTAATAATTTTTTAATATAATATTAGTTTATTTTTGCATTATTTTGTATTAATTTTCTTTCATCTTGTATTGTTTTCTTTTTATTCTAATCTTACCTTTTTATTATTATATTCTTCTTTTAATTTTCTATATTCTTCTAAATCAACATCAAAGCTATAGCATTTTAATATTTTATGTACCTCTTCAATATTCCATTGCTTATAATTTTCTGTATGTGGATAAGGTCTAAACATTAATCTTTTGCAAAAATGACAAATTACTGTATCTTTTTTATTGAATTTTGATTGTTCATTATATATCCTAGGTAATATCATTTTCTTAGTAGTTGACCAAAATATTGCATCTTGATCTGCAAAAAGCATTTTCTTAGTCTTAATTCTATTACGTGCTTTTTCTAATAACTTTGTTTCTTTTATTTTCTTCATATTCAATAAAAGCATTCCTGCATTTATATAATCTGGTCTTATTAACCAGCATCCATATTTTTCTTTTACTGCTGCATATTCATAATTTGTTATATCTATGTTATATAATTTTTTTATATCATCATGTACCATAATATCTATGTCTAAATAAAGCAATTTATCAGGTATTTCGGGTATCATGTCAGCAAACAATCTAAGTAAAGTATATGGAGTACAATATGCATTTTCATTTTTTCCACCTAAAAATTCTTTATTGTAAATATCAGTCACATCAATTTTAATAACTTTGTTATTAATATTATTCTTTCTTACTACTTTGTTTAGGAAATCAACCTGATTATCAGTTATACTTTTGTATTCCTTTTTTACCTTAGATAAATCCATTGTAAAAATAAAGCAGCATATTTCTTCTTTTGTACGATTTATAATTGATATAAGCTGTGTTAAAGCTCCATCAAATACTTTCTCATTTCCACATAAAAGTAAATTTATCATTTTCATCCCTTTTAAAACTATACATAATCTATTTATCATCAAAAAATAATTTTTAATAATTGACTTTTTTAGTTCACATTAATATTCAATTTATTTATACCATTTCATCTTTTTGCATTTTTCTTAACTTTCTTCTTTGCTTTCTTTGTCTCTGCTATTTTTTAGTATTTGTTTTTTATTTTCAAAAATATCTTTTTTTACTTCATCTTTGTTTCTAAACATATTAACAATAACGACAACTCCACTAATTAAAACAAATAAATAAAAACTTATTCCTCTGTTAATTAACATTGCCCCATTAACTTTTTCTGCTGTAAACACATTTTTAAATATTCCTAAAAATCCGCCTTCGCTTACTCCTACTGCACCTGGTAGAGGAATCCCTGATACTGTTGCATATAATATTGCTTGTAATGCAATCATTTCAATTATATTTAATTCATTAAAACCAAATGATAAATATACCCAGTATGGAATGCTATAATAAACTAATATCTGTATTAATGTTGTTATTAACGTTTTTGCCATTAATTTTTTATGTTGCCTAAAATATTTTGCATTTCCATGATATTGTAATAATTCTTTACTAATTTTTTTTTCTTTTTCTTCTATCTTTTTTACTTTAAAAAATTTCATTATTTTTACTGCAAAATTTACTAAACCTAGTGACATCCTTCTCGAAAATATTCCTATTAAAAGCAATGCCAATGCACAAGAATTTAGGGCAATTCCAATTAAAAATAGCCACATTAAACTAGTATTTAGATATGTATGTTCAAAGCATAAGCAAATAATAGCAAGAGGAATTGTAATTAATTGAAAACTACAAAGATTTATAAGTAGTGCTAAAGTTGAATTAGCAACTGTAATCTTATCTTTATGCATAAAATAAACTTGCATAGGCTGACCACCACTTGCTGCGGGTGTTATTGCGCTAAAAAAGAAACCTATATATGCATATCTCAGATTTTTGAAAAAATTAGATTTTTCTTTTAATGCTCGCAATGTTCTTCCCATATTAACAGCTTCAAGACTAAGATAAATAAGCATACATATTATTGCAATAAATATGTACCAAACATTAACTCTAGTTACTGCTCCCCAAATTTCATCTATATTTTGATCTTTTAATACTATATAAAAAGTTAGTATTATGATTAAAATAAATAATATAAAATTTCTAATAAACTTTTTTGCTTTTTCCATTATTAATCCCTTAAAATCAATTTTTGTTTATTAAATATTATTAATAATATTTAATTTATATGCGAAAATAACATTATTAAATGGGCATATCTTATATATTAATATAACTTATATTTATAAGCTTACCATACTAATCTAAAAAAATCAATAAAGCTATATTCATTTTTGAACACTTAGTCAGTTTATGTAATACTTTTTTAATTTTATATTATACAATTTTATTAATTATTTTAGAAATTATATTTATATATCAATTTCTTTATATATTTACTACTTTTTGCCTTTTCTTTCTGTTAAACCAGCAATATAATCCAATGTAACTTTGTAATATCTCGCATACAATACTGCCGTTTCAAGAGGTATTAATCTTTCTTTGCTTTCATATCTTATATATGAATTTTTAGAAATAAATCCTATTTCAGCACACTTCTCTTGTGTCAACTTTCTTTCTTCTCTTAATTCTTTCAATCTTAATTCCATTTATTTCTCCTTATAGCAATGCATTAGTATTTCTTTATATCGCTTTTTATAATATTTTTGTATGCTTTTAAATTTTATATATTATATTTTGACTCTTTTTCATTTTTTCTATAAAGAATAATTTTTCTTCCTATTGCTTGAACTAATTCACTATTAGTCTTATTTGAAAGTTCAATTCCAATATTGTTTACAGAATCAGGAGCAGTTTCCAATACTGTTATTTTTATTAATTCTCTAGCTTCTAAAGCGTCATTTGTTTGTTTTACTAAATTATCTGTTATCCCAGATTTTCCGACTTGTCCAATTGATTCCATCGAATTTGCATAAGATTTTAATTCACTTCTGTCTTTACTTGTCATACTATTCTCCTTTTTATATTAGTTTTAAAATCAATATTTGTAATTTGTTTATAGTAATAAAAATTCTGATTTAAATTCATATTTCATTCTTAATTTAATTACATATTTTTTCTTTATTAATATTATCATAATATTAATTTTTTAACAATAGTTAAATTACATAAAAAATAATAATATAATAATTTTTAATACTTAAATTAACTATAAAATAAGAACGTGAATTATTTTAATCACGTCCTTATAATAATATATGATTCTATTCATTATGGTGGATAAAAGTAAATTTATTTTCCTTTTCCCATTCCTCCCATATTTCCATTTCCTCTCATTCCGCTTCCCATAGTCCCTGAGGATTGTACAATACTTGATTGAGTTATAGTTGTTACTGAAGTTCCATTTACAGATACTGTATAAGTTTCTCCCTGTTTCATTTGAGGTGTTGATATTGTCATTGCTCCATAAGTTTTTTGAGCTGTAAAGTTTACAATCTCATTTCCATTAGAATCAGTTACTACAATTTTATCTCCTGCACTTCCAGAAGTTGTAAATGTTATTGAACATTGTGTAGATGATGTTGAAGGAGCTTGTAGCATTCCTGATGATCCAATCGCTATTACTGTACCACCAGTTATTTGAAACTCTGAATCATAATCTAATGCTCCGTTATCATTTGCTGTTGGTCCATATACTACGGTTGTACCTCCTGTTATATATATTGAACCATTTGCATCTAATCCATCTCCTTGCGCACTTACTGTAATATTTCCACCATTTATGTACAATTTATTATTGCTACTGCTAGAGCTACTTTGTCCCATAAATTGATTTGACGAAGAAGTATCACTGCTACCACTTGCTGCATTTATTCCATCATCAGAAGATACCACATTAATATCCCCACCATTTATTTCAATATATGAGCTTTCTAATCCTTCATAACTTTGAGAAATATTAATATTGCCTCCATCAATTTTTAAATTTGAATCTGCATGTATTCCATCATCTCCTGCCTTTATAGATATTGTTCCAGATTTTATAATTACATTATTGTTTGAATGAATTGCATCTACAGATGAATTTATTGTAATATTTCCACCTTCTATTAAAACATATCCTAATGATGAATCTTCTTCATTAGTTGATTTTATTCCATCTCCACCAGCATTTATATTAATAGTAGTTACATCTGATATTGATACTGAATCTTTTCCTCTTATGCCATCATCTTTAGCTGTTATAGAAATGTTTCCACCTATTATTTTTAAACTATCTTTTGATACAATACCATCTGCATAATTAGCTTTTACTTTTAAACTTCCTGTTCCATTTATAGTTAAATCACTCTTTGTAAATAAAGCTCCATCTGGTTCTGTTTCATCTGATGATGCATATACATAAGTACTTGCATCTTCTAAATAATTTGTAGTTCCATCAGCTAATGTAATTATTAACTTTGATGCTTTTGTACAATTTATTGCTGATGTTGTTGAAGATGTTATACTTGCATTTGATAATATTAGTCTTACTTCTGCATCCTTATTAGCTGTTATTATTATATTACCATTTGTTAAAGTTCCAGAAATATAATAAGTTCCAGCTTCAGTAATTGTAATTGTGTTACCTGATACTGTTGCTCCATTATTGCTTACAGTTGTAGCATTATCTTTTAATGTAATATATGAGGTTACATTATCAGAGTTAGTTGACGTATCTGTATCTGATGTATTCAAATCTAAAGTTACATTTGTTGTTTCAATCGACGTAGAGCTTTGGCTATCTGTATTATCACTGCTAGAACTGCTACTTTGAGTGCTTGTTCCAGTTGTTGTACTTTGAGTTGTTGTTTTTTTAGTTGCAATAATAATTAATGATATTAATATAATAGTCAAAATAGATATTATCACTATTATTTTTATATATTTTTTATTCATTTAATTTTATACTCCTATATTTATTTAGGTTTTAAAAGGATCCTATAACCATATTTTATAACTTCTAATAATATTATAATTATTCCATTTGCATTATTAACTTTTGATTTTGGATTTTACATTATTTTTATACAATTTTCTATTATAAATTTAATTTTTTATTTATGTTTTATATTTATTTTTTAATTATTTTCGTATAATTCTTATTAAAATATGCTAATAATTTTAGCTACTTGTCTTACAATTCTAGAACTTCTACTTGCTCTTTTCCTAAGCTAATATTTAGATTTCCATTTCTACATCTTATCTCATCAATAAAAGCTTTTTCATTAATATCATTTCTTAAATTAACATTATAAGTAAGCTCATACATTGTTCCCATATTAGTAGTTTTAGATTTCTCTAAACTTACATTTGAACAATATTTTTCAAATATATCATCAAATACATCCGCATAATCCAAATTTTCTGGTATAGTTATTTTTAATATCTTATAAGAACCTTTTTCACCAAACTTAGTCTTACTTAAAATTATTATTAATAAAGACACAATGGCTGTAATTACTATTGCAAATACAATCTGTCCCATCGCTACTGCAAGTCCTATACCCATAGCCCAAAATATGCTGATTATTTCTTTTGAATTTCCAGGCAAACTTCTAAATCTTACTAAGCTAAATGCTCCAAGTACAGCTACTGATGTTCCTAAATTTCCATTAACCATCATAATTACGACTTGTACCAATAATGGTAATACACACAAAGTAATTAAAAAATTTTTCGAATATTTTGATGTAATTTTATGCGTAAATGCAATAACCAATCCTAATATTATTGATGTAGCTACACAAATTAATGCACTACTTACTGACAAACTTGAAGTTGTTTCACTTACTCCTTCTAAAATACTACTAAACATAATTTACTACCCTCCTATTATCATAATCTTCCATAATTATATTTGTATATACCTCTCCATACTTTGAATAAGTACATTGCTGTAATTTCAAATCAGATATTATTTTTACAAACCATAATGGAATAGCTCCCAATGTTTTAACTTCCATAACATAATTGTAATCTGGTAAAATTTTTTCTCCATAGCTTTCAATTTTTAAATCCAAATCATCAGTTCTAGCTATAATATTTCTATCAAAAGTTATTCTAAAATTTTCATCATTAATATCATAGTAAGCACATCTATCATAAGAAATGTATGCTTTAGGTTCTAAATCATAATATTTAAAATAATAGTCAATTTCGTTTGCAACTTGCATATCCTCATGTTGCATTTTTCCAAATTTTAAATATTTTTCAGCATCTTTTAAAATTAAAGCTATTCTTCTTTTAGTTACTACTCCATATACTTTTCTCTTGATTTCTAAATAAACCTTACTATCTTTATTAGGTGTATTGTAACTTCTCAAACGTACTTTATCTTTATAAAATGGTTTTTCGATTGAGCGCCTTGCTAATTCATAATTAGGAGAGTCAAAATATATATTACATATTTTGCTTACCCCATAAGCATCTTCTTTCATTTTTGAATTCATTCTTTTTAAAACTTCATTATATTGTTTTGTATTAAGCATATATTTCTTTTCTATTCTTCTAAAAAATTCTGCCATAATCTTTCTCCTTCCTTAACTTTGATTATATATTACAACATCAGCCTTAAAAAAAACTTAAATGTTTTTTTAATTTATAAATAAGTTTTTTAATTTATAAATAATTTTTTACTTTATGCTATATATTTTTTCAATAATTCACTTGCATATAAAAAAATAATTAATTAAACAAAAATTGTATGACTGCACAAAAAAATCAATCAGATTTATTTCTGATTGATTTTCTATTTCTATCTATTCTTGCTTTCAAAAAGTTTAAACGAATTTTTTATGGTGCCTCGAAGTGGAATTGAACCACTGACACGGGGATTTTCAGTCCCCTGCTCTACCAACTGAGCTATCGAGGCATTATTTTAAATAAGCCGCCATTCTTTTAAATAAAAAAATGGCGACCCGGAACGGGCTCGAACCGTCGACCTCTAGCGTGACAGGCTAGCGTTCTAAACCAACTGAACTACCGGGCCGTAAAATGGTGGTCGTTATAGGGCTCGAACCTATGACCCTCTGCTTGTAAGGATGATGCTCTCCCAGCTGAGCTAACCGACCATTTGTACTGACTTATTTAGTATACTAAATTATTTTAGTATTGTCAATACAATTTTTCAATTTTTTTTATTTTTTTCTTATTTTTGCTTTATGTATACCTTTTTTAAAATTATGTCAATTAATGTATCATTATTTCTAATAATTCTTATACCCATTAATAGCATTTTTTATTTTTGGTTCAATTATATTTATAACTTTACTAAATCTATTTTTTTATCTATGATAATAATATTCATATTAACTTTTTATTTTTCTTTTAAAACCTCTATTGCTTTTTTTAATTGCGTATCTTTTTCTTTGTTTAGTGTGCCATCAAACGTGTAATCATCAACTATTATATCTGGTTCAATTCCAATCTTATTAATCTTATCATGATTTGGAGTAAAATATTCATTAGTTGTAAGCTTTAGTCCACTTCCATCAGATAATTGATATACTGATTGAATAACACCTTTTCCATAAGTCTTTGTTCCGATTATAGTAGCATTTGCTACATCATCTTTCATTATTCCAGCTAAAATTTCAGAAGCACTAGCAGAATATCCATTTACTAATAATACTACATTCATATTAATTTCTTTATCTGTTTTTGCCTTTTCTATTTCCTCATTATCATTTTTGTCTTTTTCAATTAATAATGTTTGCCCTTTTTCTGTAAACATATCTGCTATTTCAATTGCTTCATCAACTATTCCACCACCATTATTACGTACATCTACCACTAATGACTTTATTCCTTTTGATTTTAGATTTTCATATTCTGTCTTAAATTGTTTTGCAACTGTTTCTCCATCAAAACTTGAAATATAAATATATCCTATATTGTCTTCAAGAATTTCTGATGAAACTTTCTGTACTTCAATTTGTTTTCTTGTAATGTTATACTCTATCTTTTTTCCATCTCTTTCAATTGTTATATTTACATTTGTACCGGAAACACCTTTTATTTTGCTTGATATAGTATCATAATCGTCTCCATTACATTCTGTTCCATCAACTCCAACTATTGCATCACCTGCTAATATTCCTGCTGCTTCTGCTGGTGATCCTTTCATAGTTTCATATACTAATATTTTATTATTTTTTGTATCTTTGGTCATATATATGCCAACTCCAACATATGAACCTACAGTATCTTCATTAAATTCTTTCATTTCATTAGCCGTGTAATACTGACTATATATATCATTTAATCCTGCAACATATCCTTTAATAGTGTATTCTTGTAAATTATTTTCATCTACATTGCCTAAAAATTCTTTTTTAATTTGGTTTTTAATTAGCATTAATTTTGTACTTAAGCTATCAGATTTTAAAGCTGATCCAATAACACTTTCCCCTTCTGATGATGCATTATTTGTTTTTCCATATAATATTAGCATTGTTATAATAACTGTAACAATTGATGTTACTAGTATTGTCATAATAGTTCTCCAAATAGAATTTCCCTTCATTTTGTTTTTTCCTTTCTTTTTTACATATTACTCTGTAGCTGAAATCAAAGCATTATTTGTACTAGCATTTTCATTCATATTTAAGTTCGTACTTGATGATAAGTAACTTTTTGGATCTACTGCTACTCCATTTTCCCTTACTTCAAAATGTACATGAGGACCTGTTGAGTTTCCAGTTGAACCCATTTCCATTATTGTATCTCCTTGTTTAACTACATCTCCTACACTTTTTAGTAATTTATTTCCATGTCCATATAATGTTACAATTTTTACTCCGTTTGAGCTTAAGCCATGATCTACCATAGTTGTATTTCCATAGCCACTCATCCATGCTGAATAAATAATGACTCCACTAGCTGCTGCATATACTGGGTCTCCAGTTTTTCCGGCAATATCAATTCCATCATGATTTTTGATTATTCCTTGTATTGGATGTAATCTTGATCCAAATGGAGAACTTATATATGATGTATCAAGTGTTGGCCAAATCATTACTCCACCAGAATATTTTAATTCATAAGTCGATGCAGTTATTGCATTTGAAATCATGCTTTCTAGCTCAGCTTGTTGATTCTTATATGCAGTAATTTGTGATGTGATCTCTTTTTCACTATCTGATAAACTATTTTTATAATTTTCTAAAATTGTTTTAGTATTTGTTAATATTACGGTTTGAGTTTCGGCTTGAGATTTTATCAATTTCATATTAGCTTTAGATTCTTTTAGTTGATTTGTTATTTTCTCTATTTCTTGCTTTCTTTGCGCTAATATTTCTAGGTCTCTTGAATCATATTCTGTAATCTGTTGTATTATGAAATAATTTGATATAAATTCAATCATATCTCTTGAACTTAATAATACGTCTAAATAAGTAGTAGTACCTCTTTTATAAAATTCTGTTAAACGAGCTTTTAATAATTTTTCTCTTTTATCGTAATCAGTCTGCGACGTTTTCAAATCTGCTTCAGATTGTGTTACTTGCTGTTGTAAAGTTTCATATTTTTGATTAACTTCATTTAATTGCTGTTGATAGCTTGCAATCTTATCTTCTAACTTTTGTATCTGTGTTACAGAATCAGTAAGTTCACCATCTACATAAGTTAATTTTTCATTTGCTTTTGCCAAATTTTCTTCTACTTGATTTTTTTGTTCTTGCAGACTTAGTGTTTTTATTGCGTTGTTATCTATTATATTTGATTGATTTGTAGTGTCGTTAGAATTAATGGTATTTTCTGAATCTTCTGCTAATACACTTTTAGTTAAGGTAAAAATTATCGCAATAATTAATATTATGCTAATCATTTTGTTTTTGTTGCTTAATTTCATTTTACCTCCTAAT
>JBPOHA010000026.1:0-7691 GCA_052036095.1 Bacillota bacterium | reverse complement strand
TTTTAATTATTTTTAATTAATTTTGATTTAATTTCTATTTATTTTAATTTAATTTTAATTATTTTTATTTATTTTTTAATTATTTTTAATTAATTTTATTTAATTTTTATTAATTTTATTTATTATTCTTTAAAAACTCTTTTACTAGTTTTTCATAACTTCTTGCACCTTTTGACATAGAATCATATGTAATAATTGGTTTTCCATAACTTGGCGCTTCACTTAATCTAACATTTCTAGGAATTAAAGTTTCAAATACTCTATTTTCAAAATATTTATTAACTTCTTTTACTACTTGGTTAGATAATTTAGTTCTTGGATCATACATAGTAAGTACTGCTCCTTCTATCGTTAAATTTCTATTGTAATATTTACGTACTAAATCTATAGTCTTTAATAGCTCTCCTACTCCCTCTAATGCAAAATATTCACATTGAACTGGAATAAGAACACTATCAGATGCAGTTAATGCATTTAGTGTTATTAATCCTAATGATGGTGGACAATCGATAAATATATAATCATAATTATCTTTTGCCTTATCTATTTTATCTTTTAATCTATATTCTCTTCCTACTGCTCCAACTAGCTCTACTTCAGCTCCAGCCAAACTCATGTTTGTTGGACATATATCTAGATTTTTTATGTCAACCTTTTGAATTGTATTTACTATTTCTACATCATTAATTAGTATATCGTAAGTTGAGAATGGGGACTCTTTGCTTACTCCTAAGCCACTTGTAGCATTTCCTTGTGGATCTGCATCAATTAATAAAACTTTTTTATTTTTCTTTGCCAAAATCGCTGCAATGTTTATCGCTGTAGTTGTTTTTCCTACTCCACCTTTTTGATTTGCTATTGATATTACTTTTCCCACTTCTGTATTCCTCCAATCTATCTTATATATAATATAAAAAATTTCGACATATGTCAATGAAAAGCACCTAAAATATTAAAGTTTTTCTCTAATATTTTAGGTGTTTTATTAATAGTTTTATTGATAGTTTTATTTAGATTTTATTTTATTTTAATGGCTCTTTAGCTGGTGTTCCAGCATTTCTAGGATATTTATAATCAGTATGTTTTATTTTCTTAATTATAATAATATTTCTTTCTATATCTGAATTTGGTAATACAAAATTATCTATTTTTTCTATCTTACCTCCAAGTATTGAAACTGCATTTTTTGCATTTTTTAGTTCTTCATCAACATTAGGGCCTTTCATACAAATGCATATTCCTCCAACTTTTGCAAATGGAAGCATATATTCAAGTAATGTGCTTAAATTAGCTACCGCTCTTGAAGTTACTACATCATAGCTTTCTCTATATTGCTTCTCTTTTGCTAAATCTTCTGCTCTTGAATGTACAGCTTCAATATCTTTCAAATTTAATTTGTCTATTACATCATCTAAAAATAATACTCTTTTATTTAATGAATCCATTAAAGTTACTTTAACAGTCGGATTAGCTATCTTTACTGGTATTCCTGGAAATCCTGCTCCAGTGCCTATATCAATTATCTTATCTTCATCTTTTATATATTTTAATATAGTAAGAGAATCAATAAAATGTTTCAATACTATATCATTCTTTTCTGTAATAGCTGTTAAATTAATTTTTTCATTCCATTCTAATAACAATTCCATATATTTATTAAACATTTCAACTTGATTGCCATTTAAGTTCATTTCAGATTTAAAATCCATATATTCCTCCATAATTATCATCCTTTAAAATTATAAACTTCCTAGTTATTACAACAATTTATTCATAATTATATTAAAATTTGTACTGTATTTATATTTTTCTTTCTCTAATATATAATATCTTTCTTATTTTTTCTAATACATAATAACTTTTTTCTTATTTATTTTTTCTAGTTTCAAGATATATTAAAAGTACAGATATATCTGCTGGTGAAACACCTGATATTCTTGATGCTTGTCCTACTGATAGTGGTTTTATTTTGTTTAGTTTTTGTCTTGCCTCTAGTCGTAAACCTTTTATTGTAGAATAATCAATATCTTCAGTAAGTTTTTTATCTTCTAATTTCTTAAATTTTTCTACTTGACCTTCTTCTAGTTTTATATATCCTTCATATTTTACTTGTATTTCAACTTCTTTTGCTTCCATATAAGTTAATTCCGGCCTACTTAAATCAATTTCTTTTAATGAATCATAATCCAATTCTGTACGTTTTAATAAATCTGATAGCTTAGCTCCTGTAGTTAGTTTGCTAGTATTATGTTTCTCCAAAAACAAATTGACTTCCTCTGTAGGTCTTATTATAGTAGACTTTAATCTATTTACCTCTTTTTCAATATTATCTTTTTTTATTAGAAATTGATTATATCTTTCATCTGAGATTAATCCTATATTATGTCCTATTTCTATTAATCGTAAGTCTGCATTATCTTGTCTTAAAAGTAGCCTGTATTCAGCCCTTGAAGTCATCATTCTATATGGTTCATTAGTTCCTTTAGTTACTATATCATCAATTAACACTCCAATATATGCTTGTGATCTATCTAATACTACTGGTTCTCTCCCTTTTATTTTTAATGCTGCATTTATTCCTGCTATTAAACCTTGACATGCTGCTTCTTCATATCCTGATGTACCATTTATTTGACCTGCAAAGAACATTCCTTCTATTCTCTTATGTTCTAGTGATAGTTTTAATTCTTGTGGATCTATACAATCATATTCAATTGCATACGCAGGTCTAGTAAATTCAACATGTTCCATACCTGGAACTGTTCTATACATTGCAATTTGAACCTCTTCTGGTAGAGATGAGCTCATACCTTGTACATACATCTCGTCTGTTCCTCTTCCTATTGGTTCTATAAATAGTTGATGACGTGGCTTATCAGCAAATCTTACTACTTTGTCTTCTATAGAAGGACAATATCTTGGTCCTGTACCATGTATTCTACCTGAATATAATGGTGATCTGCCTAGATTAGCTCTTATTATTTTATGTGTTTCTTCATTTGTATAAGTTAAATAGCAAGGCATCTGCTCTTCATCTTGATTTAATTTATCATCCATTGAAAATGGTTCAATTTTTTCATCACCATTTTGTATCTCCATCTTTGAAAAATCAAGACTTCTTCTATTAACTCTGGCTGGTGTTCCAGTTTTAAATCTATTAATTTTAATACCCAAATTTTTTAATATATCTGAAAGTTTATTAGCTGCTGAAACTCCATCTGGACCACTTGAATATGAAACTTCTCCTATATGAATCATGCCTTTTAAATACGTACCAGTAGCTAAAACTACACAATCCACATCATATATAGCTCCAACATTTGTTTCTATTGACTTAATCTTATTATCTTCAACATTAATATTAACTATTTCTGCCTGTTTTAAAAACAAGTTCTCTTGCTTCTCGATTGTATGTTTCATTTCTGCTTGATATTTTTTTCTATCAGCCTGTGCTCTTAAAGAATATACAGCTGGACCCTTTGAAGTATTTAACATCTTTAATTGAACATACGTCTTATCTATGTTTTTTCCCATCTCGCCGCCTAAGCAATCAATTTCTCTTACTATATGGCCTTTAGAACTACCTCCAATATGTGGATTACATGGCATATTAGCAATACACTCCAAACTTATTGAAAATATTAATGTTTTCATTCCCATTCTAGCACAAGCAAGCCCTGCCTCACATCCTGCATGTCCTGCACCTATTACTGCTACATCATATTTACCTGCATAATAACTCATTTTTTATACCTTCTTTATATTAATTATATTTTTATTTAATAATAAATTAATTATATTTATTATTTTATGATAGTATTTAAAAATTTTTATACTTTTCATAATTCTATATTTTTTCATTTTTTAATTTTTCGACATTTTTCGACAAATACTTTATTGTTATCTTTCTTAATTCAATTTCAGTTTTTGATGAAACTCAAACTTTTTATACTTTTACGTTTTCAAATTATATAAAATCATTAATAAATTAACCATTTTAATTTTTTTGTTTGTTCGCTTTTAGCGTTTATTCGTCAATTGTTATTATTGGCCTTGTAGCGCTATGAATTATCTTTAATTTCAATTGTGTCCTGTTTTTTATTGTTTTTTGTTTCCATTATTTGCCATTTTAATTACTATATGTTTTATTAAAATTATTAAATAATTTTAATTACTTTCCTAAGCAAAACTTTTTAAATATTTCATTTATAATATCATCTGATACATTATTACCTGTTATCTCTCCTAAATCTTCTAATGCTTGCTTTATATATACAGATATAATATCTACTGGCATTTTTTCTTTAATTGTTTCTATAGCTTGCATTATATCTTCTTTAGCTTTTCTTATTTGATTTTTATGTCTCTCATTTGTAATTAAAATTTTATTCTCATTTTCTATTTTGCCTATTTCAAACATTTTATTTATCTCAGAATATAATATGTCTATTCCATCTTCTTTAAGGGCTGAAATCTTAATTATGGGCTTATGCAATTCAAACATTCTATTTTCAATGCTTTTATCATTTTGCTTTAGATCAACTTTATTCAAAACAATAATTGCATTTCTATTTTTAATAAGACTTATTATTTTTTCATCTTCATTGTTAAGTTCTCTTGATATATCGAAAATTGCAATTATTAAATCTGCATCATTAGCTAGTTTTTTACTTTTCTCCACTCCAATTTTTTCAACTTCATTTTCAGTATCTCTTATTCCAGCTGTATCTATTAATTTTAGTAAAAGCCCATTAATGTTAACATACTCTTCTATAGTATCCCTTGTTGTCCCTTCAATGTTACTTACAATAGCTCTATCTTCTTTTAAAATTGCATTTAATAATGATGATTTACCTGCATTTGGTTTGCCTAAAATTACAGTTTTAATTCCATCTTTAATAATCTTCCCTTGAGAAAAGCTATTTTCAAGACTTTCTAGCAAAGTTTTAATTTCATCTAAATCTTCCAATGCCTTGCTATCTGTAACTTCTTCGACATCATATTCTGGGTAATCTATAGTTACTTCTATAGCAACCATAATGTCTAATAATTTTTGATTTATTTCTTTGATTTTATTAGATAGCCTTCCCTCTAATTGATTAATTGATTCTTTAGCTTCTGTATCAGTCTTTGAATTAATTAAATCAATAATAGCTTCAGCTTGAGATAGATCAATCCTTCCATTTAAGAATGCCCTTTTAGTAAACTCTCCTGGTTCAGCCAATTCAGCTCCATTTTCTAAGCAAATTTCTAGAATCCTTTTTTCTACTACCATTCCCCCATGAGTATTTATTTCACACATATCTTCACGAGTATAACTTTTAGGTGATACAAAATAAGACACTAACACTTCATCTATTATTTGTTTACTTTCAGGATTTATAATATTCCCATATTTAATTGTATAACCATTAATCTCATTATTATTTTTTTTAGGTAAAAATATTTTATTAATTATTTCAAAAGTCTTCTTCCCTGAAATTCTTATTATACCTATTCCGCCATTTCCACTTGCAGTAGATATAGCAACAATTGTATTATCCATTTTTTAACCTCTATTTATATTTTTTTATTTATTTTTATTTATTTTAATTAATTTTTAATTAATTTTTATTTATTTTAATTATTTTTTATTAATTTAATTAATTTTATTTATTTTTAATATAATAAAAAGTCAAAGTAAGACTATGTTTATTTCTAAACTAAATCTCGAACTTTGACTTCGAATTTAATATTATTATATTATTTCTTTTCAACTACAACTTTCCTTCTTGGTTCTTCTCCAATACTATATGTTGTAACAAATTCACTATCTTGTAACTCAGTATGAATTATCTTCCTTTCATAAGCTGTCATTGGCTCTAATACTATTTTCTTGCCTGTTTTTTTAACTGTTCTTTCAAGTTTATTAGCTAATTCTTTTAATGTTTCTTCTCTTTTTTCTTTGTATTGAGCTATATCTAATGAAATTCTAACTCTGTTTACAATATTTTTATTTCCTATTGCTGATAATATAGTTTGTAATGCGTTAATTACATCTCCCCTATATCCTATAAGCTTTCCTGCATCATCACCTGATATAACAATGCTAAGCATATCATCATTCTTATTAATTTCATATTTCAAATTTTCAAATTCTTTTAAAAATTTATTTAAAAACTCTTCTATATTCCTTTTGCAATTTTCTATTTCTTCTTCGCTTGCTTTTTTATATTCATGATCTTTATGTTCATATTCTTTATGAGTATCATTTATAATTTCTGCTTTTCCTTCATTATTATTTTTATTAATTTTTATTCCTTCTTTTAATGTTAATTCTACTTTGACTACCCTTGGAGCTAATATACTATAAAAGCTTCTCTTTTCCTCATTTTCTAAAACTTTAATCTCAACATCATCTTTTCTACAACCTAATTCTTTTAGTCCTTTTTCTATTGCTTCTGTTGATGTTCTTCCTTCTGATATTATTGTTGTTTTTTCCATAATTAAGCCTCCTTTTTATTATCTCTTTTATTTGATATAAATTCCATTACTACCCTTTCTAATAATTGTAGTAAATTACTTACCAACCAATATAATGACAATCCTAAAGGTGCTATTATTGCAATTCCAATTGACATTATAGGCATCATATATGTCATGCTCTTTGTCATTTGTTGCATACTTTGCATTTGATCTTCTAGAGATTCTTCTTTAACAGTTTCTTTGTTCTCAGAATCTTTTAGTTCCAAAACTTGTTCCTTTTTAGCTAATTTATCTGCTTTTTCTTTTTCTCTTTGTTTCTTTGATTTATTTAATATTTCAGTTATTTTCATATTAGCAAATGTAGTTATAACATATAATATAGGAATTATATAAGCTGTAAAGTCTGTCCAATTTTGCATTGGCACCTTGCTCAAATCTAATCCTAAGAAATTCATATTAATATATATTTTTTCATCTTGTGACGACTTCTCTTCAATTACTTTTATTTCTGGATATGAAGATTTTTCCCCAGACTCTGATATTTCATTTTCATATTGTTGTATTAAATTAGAATCAACCTTTTTCATATATGTAAGTGGTCTGCTAACTAAATAAAATACCGATATAAAAACAATAAAAGTTATAATTGTACTTAAACATCCTGAAAATGGACTAAAATGTTCTCTTTTATATAATTCCATTGTTGCTTGGCTTATTTTTTCTCTGTCACCATTATATTTAACTTCTAATTTTTTAGTTTCTTCTTGTATTTTAGCTGTCTTTTTCATTGATTTCTGTTGTTTAATTGAAAAAGGTAACATTATTAATTTTAATAGTACTGAAAATAAAATTATAGCTAATCCATAATTTTGCACTAAATTATATATAAAATTTAGTACATATCCAAACCAATTGGCTATTGTTCCCATAAATTTATTCCTTTCACTTTAAAGGATCATATCCCCCATCTGAGAATTCATTACATTTTAAAATTCTAATAAAGCCTAATCTTATTCCTTTAAATATACCATACTTTTCAATTGCTTGTTTAGTATATTCTGAACAACTTGGATAATATTTGCAATGAAAACCTAAAGCAGAATTTATAGGTGATATTACTTTTTGATAAAATTTTATTAATAAAATAAATATTTTTTTCATTTTATTCCTATATAAATAAATTAATTTATTTTTAATTATTTTAATTAATTTAATTTATTTTTAAT
>JBPOHA010000037.1:0-17155 GCA_052036095.1 Bacillota bacterium | reverse complement strand
AAATGCAGTTAAATTAATTTAAAAAGAAAAAATGAAGTTAAAATATATAAGAATTTCAATTTTCTATAAAATTTATATAAGGAGAATAATGAATAAAAAAATAGTAAAAGAAACATTTTCACAAAGTGTTATATTATTGATTTTTTCACAAATTATAGTTAAATCTCTTGGAATGATATATAAATTATATTTGACAAATAAGCCTGAATTTGGGGATGAGGGAAATGCCATTTTTAGCGCAGGATTTCAAGTATATACACTAGTTCTGAGCATTATAGCTATTGGAATACCAAATGCAATATCTAAATTAGTAGCAGAAAGATCCTCTATTGGAGACAATAGAGGAGCATACAAGATATTTAAAATTGCACTATTTATATTTTCAATGCTAGGAATTTTAGGAAGTTATATTTTAATAATTTATTCTGAAAGAATGTCAAACGAAGTTTTAAAAATGCCAGAAGCACAGTTGTCAATTATAATGTTTGCACCATCTATATTTTTGGTATCAATTATTTCAGTATTTAAAGGATATTTTGGTGGCAGGCAAAATCTAAAATCTGTTGCAACTGCTCAATCATTGGATCAAGTTACTAAAACAGTAGTTACTATAATATTAATAGAATTATCAATATATTTTTCTCAAAATGAAAATACAAAATTTTTATCAGCATGTGCAGCATTTGCTACAACTATTGGAAACATAGTAGAATTGGGATTTTTATATAAATTTTATAGAAATAATCTTGATGAAATAAAGGAGGAAATTGGCAATAGCATAAATTTCAAGCCAATAAGAAATTTCGAAATTATAAAAGATATAATGAAAGTAGCTATTCCAATTGAATTAGTTGCATTGATAATTAGTATATCAAGAAATATTGATTCAACAAGTATTGTAGGAGGATTGCAAGAAAAAATTGGTTATGATGAGGCAAAAAGACAATATGGAATTTTAAGTGGAAAAGTAGAATCGCTTGTAAATTTTCCATTAGCTTTTAATATGTCAATAGCGACAGCTTTACTTCCTAATATAGCTAGCGCAAAAAATGACCAAAAACAAATTGAAAGAAAACTTAATCAATCTTTGTTGTATGGATTGTTAATATCAATACCTACAACAGCTGTTTTTTTCTTATATTCAAATGAAATATTAAGTTTTCTATTTCCTAAAGCTTCATTAGGAGGAAATATATTGCAGATTAGTTGCTTTTCAATAATATTTCTTACTATAGAACAAATAGCAATACAAATATTGCAAGCTAGAGGAAAAAATAAAGTTCCAGTAATTGCAATAATTATAGGTGTTGTAGTTAAAATTATTTTAAACAAAATTTTAGTACCAAATATAGATTGGAAATTAGGAGGAACACAAGGAGCGGCATTTGCTACATTATGTTGTAATTTAGTATCATGTATAATAGTAATAATATCAGTATTGAAAGAAACAAAAGCAAAAATTTCAATTAAGACAATAGGAATTCCAATTTTAATTAGTAGTATTTTTATAATAGTAACTAAATTAATGTATAATATTTTATCAAATCAAATAAATTATAGTAAAAAATTTTTCTTAATATTGTCATTTTTATTTGGAATTTTAGTATATTTATTGTTATTATTGAAACTAAAAGTAATAAATGCATCAATGATAAAAAACGCTAAAAAGGCTGAAAAATAAGCAATTACAGACAAACACTTTTTGAAAAACTTAGAGCCTAGTACGTTTCAAAGAAAGAAATATAAAAAAAAAGAAGGATTTTGTATTTAATTGGCGAATAATAAAGTAGTAGATGCAGATTAATCTACACATTCGTATCTTAATAGGAGGTAATTTAAATGAACAAATCTGATTTAATCGCAGCAATCGCTGCTAAAACAGGAGACACAAAGAAGACTGCTGAAGCATCTTTAGATGCATTTGTAGGAGCCGTTACAGACAGCTTAAAGAAAGGTGAAAAAGTTCAATTAGTTGGCTTTGGATCATTCGAAGTTAGAAAAAGAGCAGCTAGAAAAGGAAGAAATCCTCAAACTAAGGAAGAAATCAAAATTCCAGCATCAAAAGCTCCAGTATTTAAAGCAGGAAAAGCTTTAAAAGAATTAGTAAACAAGAAATAATTTGATGAATATATAAGCATATATATGCATTCATGAAAATAGGCTACAAATAGTAGCCTATTTTTTATTTCCGTTTTCTAGGAGAGGTATAATAATTCTAAAATCATTTTGCTAAATACTGCAAAAGTAAAAAATAAAGATTAAAACTTTAAGTTTTAATCTTTACCTTGGTGCAGATACCCGGAATCGAACCGGGACGATATCGCTACCGCAGGATTTTAAGTCCTGTGCGTCTACCAGTTCCGCCATATCTGCATAAATATGTCTAACAACAATACTTATTATAATACGTAACTAAGCTTTTTGTCAATACAAATTTAAAAAAAAATAAAAAAATAAAAAACGAATTTGAAAGGATTATAAAATAAAAAAAGATAAATGTAATTTAGCTTTTTTACAAATAAATTAAAAAATAAAAGTCACATTTAAAATGTGACTTTTACTATACCAGTTTTAGAAATTTAATTATTTTTTACACAATTCTTTGTTTGATTTTTTTTCATTTTCATCAAACGTATCTTTGAATATTTTATCATCAAAGAAGTCTACTAAATCAATATTTAGTCCAAAACATAAATTAGCTAATGTAGTTAAAGTAATAGTTTTAGTGTTTCCAGCCATAAATCCAGCGATTGTTGGATATGGAATTTTAGAAATACTTGCTAAATCCTTTAAACTATATTTTTTAATTTTAGCTAAATTAATTATGCGTTGTCTAATTGCTATTGTTAGTTGCATATTTACCTCTTTCTTGAATCTTTTAAACTTGAAGTTGATTCTAATTCAAGATTTTTAAATAATGGATCATCAAAAAAGTCTTTTAATTCAACATCGGCGCCTTCACATACATGTAATAATGTAGTTAATGTAATGCTTGTACATTTTCCATTTAAGAAACTACTCATTGTTGAATAAGGAATTCCAGATTCTAATGATAATTTGTGCAATGTAATTTTCTTTCTGCTGGCAAGATCAATAATTCTTTGCTTTACAGCATTTGATAATGTCATCTTATTTTATCCTTTCCTATAGTATAAGAGAAGTATAGCAAAGACAATTAAAAACCGATGACGATAAAACATAATTAATAAGAAAAAATAACGAAATACCATAAAATTAACAAAATAAAAAAACTACTATTTTAAAATATTAAGGTAATTATTATTAAATAAAAAAATAATTGACCTTACTTTCTATAAAATAGATAGTTTTTATATTATGTATCTTAATGTATTTTCACTAATTCTAATAAGTATTCACAAAGTTTTTCTTTTGAAATTTTACAATCTGATTTTATCCACCATGAGATTATTGACATTATGGCTCCAGAATAAAATTGAGATACAATATCTACTGGAATTGTAGGATAAATTTTATTTCTTGATATCATTTCAAATATTGATGAGTTAAGAGAAATTTTTAGTGAATCGAAAAAAGATTGACTATTTCTGAATAACAAAGTTTTGAAAAAAAGTTTATTTATATATATATAGTTAAGCAATTCAATTAATATTGTTGAATAGAATTCTTTTTTAGAATTATACTTTTCTTGAAATATATTATTATTAAAATCTATAATCATATCATTAATGCAAGAGTTTAAAAGGTCATATTTATCTGAAAAGTAAGAGTAAAAGGTTGTACGATGTATTCCTACAATTTTGCATATATCAGATACTTTGACATCATCAAAAGATTTTCTTTCTAATGAAGATATTAATGCTGAAGTTATAGCATAATAAGTTTTATTCGAATGAGAATTTTTCATAATTTCACCTCAAGAGTATTATAAACAAAAAAAGAGAAAATGTAAATAACTAACTATTTACCTCTTAAATTTATTATGATATAATAAAAATGAAAGGGAAAAAACAGATGATTTTTGAAATTATGTTGATAGTATCAGTAATTACTATAATTGTATTAACTTTTATAAAATTTATGAGAGAGAAAAAAACAAATTACATATATATGATTTTAAATGAGATAATTGGAATCTTAAGTAGTTTGATATTGATATCTATTTCAAAATCTTATAAATTATTTGCTAATATAATAGTAATAATATTATCAATTTTTATACCTATAATAGTGTATATATTAGATAAGAAAGATATTAATATTAAAGAAATATATTATTTAGCAAAGGCTAAAGCAAATTATAAAGAAACAAAAGATATACTTATAGAAACAATAAAAAAGTATCCATTTAGTTATAGATTACATAAAAAATTAGCTGAATACTACGAAAAAAATAATGAAATTGAAAAAGCAGAAAATGAATACTTATTGGTTATAAAATTTAAAAAATTAGATTATGATTCATATTTAAAATTAGGAAATTTATTACATATAGATAAAAAAGATGAAGAGGCAAAAAAGATACTAGAAAGTGTGCTAAAATATAATCCACAATATTATGAAGCAAGCTTATTACTAGGGGATATTCTATATGAAAATAATCAATTTAAACAAGCAGCTAATATATACAATAATGCATTAAAGTACTTTCCAAATAAATATGAATTATATTATCATTTGGGGATGACATATACTAAATTAAACGATTTTAATTATGCAAAAGAGTGCTATCAAAAGGCTGCAACAATAAATTCTATAAAAGACATTGCTAATTTAAATATAGGTCAGATTAACATGATATTTAAGGAATATGACGAAGCAGAGAAATATTTTTATGAGGGAATAAAAAGCGATGATGACAAAATCGTTTCAGAGTCGTATTATTATTTAGCTAAAATAAAATTAATTAAGAATCAAAATGAACAAGCAATTCAATACTGCAATATTGCTCTTGAACTAAATCCTAAAATAATTAAAAAAATGGAAAATGATAATTATTTCATTTTGATATTAGGGAAATTGAATATAGATAAAATTAAAGAAAACAAAATTAAGACTAAATTAAGTGATAAAGAAGAAAAATTAATAGAACACTTAGAAAATACTTATAATGTAGTTGAAGAAATTAGTGATGACTATAAAATACAACGACGAAGTCAAAATAATAAAAAAGAAAAGGAACTTTAAAATTTGTAGTTCATAATATATCCTAAGGAGGATATTATGGACTATAATTTTTTTATGGTTGGTGGGGATATGAGAAATTACATACTCGCTGAAAAATTATTAAAAGATGGGAACAATGTTAAAGTATTAGGGTTTGAAAAAATTGAAGAAAAAAATAATAATCTAATAGCAGAAAATTACATTAAAGATGATGATATTATAATAAGTGCTATTCCATTTACTAAAGATGGTGAAAATATATATTCACCATATAGTGATAAAAATATAAAAATAGATTTTTTAAAAGGCAAAAAAGTTATTGCGGGAAAAATAACAAATGAAATATCTAATAAGTATAATATTGATAAAATTGACATAATGGAAAATGAAGCTATAACAGTATTAAATACAATTCCAACTGCAGAAGGAGCTATACAGCTAGCTATGGAAAAAACTAATTATACTTTAGATGGTGCTAATATAATGGTTTTGGGATTTGGAAATGTTGGAAAAACATTATGCTACAAACTAAAAAATATGGGAGCTAATGTATTTGCGGAAGCTAGAAAAGATAGTGACTTAGCATGGATAAAAGTATATGGATATAATCAAATTGGTATAGACCAAATTAAACAAAATATGTGCAAAATGGATATTATTTTTAATACGATTCCTAGTCTTATTCTAGACAAAAACACATTAATTTTAGCTAAGAACAAGGCACTTATTATTGACTTAGCATCTAATCCAGGAGGAATTGATTTTGAAAGTGCTAAAAAGTTAGGAATTGAAGCAATATTATATGGAGGAATTCCAGGAAAAGTTGCTCCAAATTTTTGTGCCGAACAAATAAAACAGTTTGTTTATAAAACAATAAAAAGGGAAAATAATATAAATAATTAAATAGAATTTAAGAAATATATTATGAAAAGCAATTAAATTGCCATAAAAAATAAAGCAAAAGATGAGAAGAATAGTAACTTTATACATTTTATATTTTTTTTTGCAAGGCGAAAATATTTGACAACTAAATTACAAATATTACAATTCCTTTACATTAATGAATTAAATATTGACTTTTAAGAAAAAAAATATAAAATGTATATAAATGTTACTAATGTGAAAAAATATATGTAAAGCAAAAGAAAAAAGTGAAAGGATTATTAAATGCAAGAGTGTCTAGGTATTAGTATAACTGATAAACTAATAAGATATGCAAAAGTTCAAAAAAACAATAATATTGTTAAAGTTGAAACTTTTGGCATAAAGTTTTATGATGACTTAGAAACTACGATAAAACAAATTATTGAAGAGACAAATAGTGCAAAAGTTCCAATTAGCATTGACTTAAAAAATGAGAAATATTATTATTTTAATATTTTTAATTTAACTAATAAAAATTATGCTGACAAGGCAATTTTAACTGAATTTGAATCATTTTGCACAGAAAATCACTTAAATAAAAATGCTTTTATGGGAAGGTACATTTATAGTAGAAATATTCAAAATCAAGACCAAAGTAGGGTAATGTATATATATGATAATAAAACAAATTTAAATGAAAGAGAACAGTATTTTAAACAAAATAAGATTGCTTCTGAAACGCCAATTTCTACTACTTTACCAAATTTACTAAAAATAGAAAAAAATAAAAATGTATTAATAGTAAATTTAGAGGACATAACTACTATTACAGAGATTATTAATCAATCAATTTACAATGTAGACATATTTCAAGAAGGAATGGGAACTATATTAGATAAGATCAATGAAAAAGAAAATTCTTATTCACGATCATATGAAGTATGCAAAAATAGTACAATCTATACAATGGAAACAAGCGAAGTAAATGAACAAAATAACCAATATTTAAAATATATTATTCCAACATTATATAAAGTTGTAGAAGGAATACAAAGAATTAAGGAAGAATATAAACGCATAGACGAAATATATATAACTGGAACAGGATCTGTTATAAACAATATTGATTTATATTTTAAAGAATATTTTAAAGAGTCAAAAGTAGAAATATTAAAACCTTTTTTCTCTGAAGATGAAGTTAACATAAACATAAAAGACTATATAGAGGTA
Organism: Bacillota bacterium; assembly: GCA_052036095.1. Classification (GTDB taxonomy): domain Bacteria; phylum Bacillota; class Clostridia; order TANB77; family CAG-508; genus CAG-793. The sequence continues at coordinate 9,916 of JBPOHA010000037.1, read as the reverse complement.
AACTCTGCAATAGCACTAGCACTACAAGGATTAGGATTTGGAATAAAAAATTTAAATTTTAATTCTTCGGATTGGAAAGCAAATTTATTAACTTTATTAACATCAGATGTAAAAACTATAGAAAAGCCTAAAGTATCAATTCCAAAACCACATGTTAATTTAAATTTAAGTTTAAATTCAACATGGGATAGAGTTGAAAGAATGATGGTAATGGATTGCATAATGCTATTGATAATAGTAATAGTATATGGAATTGGAAGCATAGCAATTAACAATCAATTAAAAGAAAAAATAGCAGGAGCTGAAAGTGTAAGATTAGATACTGAAAAACAAATTATTGCAGTAAATTCAGATGATGCTAAGATTAATACAAAAGCTACAGATTATCAAAAGTATAAGACAAATTTACAAAATACAAGTTCAGCTATTGAAACAAAAAGAAGCAGAAAAAATCAAATAACTACTTTACTAAATCAAATTGTGTATATTATTCCTAAAGAAGTACAACTTACAGAAATTAAAAACGATGAAAATACTTCGGGAACAACTACAATTGAACATATTACAATATATGCTCAATCTACAAAATATGAACAATTGGCATATTTCAAGGCTCAATTAAAAAGCAAAAATGTATTAAACAATATAACATCTACAGAGGGAACTAAAGATGAAAATACAATAAAAATAGCAATAGAAGGGGACTTGAAGTCTTACTAATATAGAAAGGAAGAGTAATGAGAAAAATTTTATTATCAATGATTTCAATTGTTATTATAATATTATTAGTACTATGCATGAAAACTGGTATTAAAATTGGACCATTACAAGTACCAAGTGTACAAGACCTCAAAGATGAAAGCCAGGCACTTGACACTAAGATAGATGCAACTAATTTAGCTAATAAAAATTATGAGTCTGCATTAAAGAAACTAACAACAGATATAACTACAATGACTAATGCTAAAAAAGAATATTTAAATTTAGTTACAATTAGTACAGATAGCGAAATTGAAAAAGCTACACAAACTAAAAATTATACTATAGAATATTTATGGAGCAAAATAGGAAATCATGCAACAGAAGAGGGAATAAATTTAAAAATGGATGTTTCTGCATCTAGCATTGGAGATTCAGCATATAAAAATTTAAAATTTACTGCAACTGGAAATTATTTAGCATTAACAAATTTTATATATGAATTAGAAAATGACACAAAATTAGAATTTACAATAGATAATTTTGATATGACTGTAGGACAATGCACATTTACAGTAAAAGATATTAAAATCATAAATGAAAAAACAACAGCAACTTTAGGATCGAGTTCATCAAACAATACAACGAGTACATCAAATTCAAATACACAGACTAACACAAACAATACAAAAAATTAAAAGATTTTAATTAATAATATAATTAAAAAGGAGATGCAAAATGGGAAAAGCAATTGCAAAAGATATTATCATTACTTTATTAATTTGCATAGTGCTAATTTTATTACTAACAGTATTATTTTATCAATATATACCATCAAATAAAGTTGTACCAAGCAAAGTTACAGCATATGCAACGCCGGAGAATGTATCTACTGAAATATTAGGAGATAATGAAACCGATGAATATACAACAACTAATCAAACTTATGAAGTAACTGAGTCAGATTTGTCATTATACAAACAAAGCAAGAGTTATAATCCAGGTAAAGCAGATCCATTTTCTGCAGAGCAAACAGCAAATGAAGTTTCAACTAATACAACTGCAGAGAATACAACATCTGAAAAAAGTAATACAAATACTAAGCAGATAGATAAAAATGTAACTGACAATTATTATACTTCTTCAAATGTATCAAAAGGTACTAAATAAGAGAAGTATATCATTATAAATAGAAGTGTTATCTTTTTAAAATGATAACACAAAAAATTATTAATCTTTGTATATATTTAATAAATAAATATATAAAAAATACTAAGGAGGGTAAATATTATGTTTAAGAAAGAAAAAGGTATCACATTAGTAGCATTAGTAGTAACTATTATTGTTCTATTAATATTAGCTGCTGTATCAATTAATATTGCATTCAATACAGGAATAATTGCTGAATCAAAGAATGCTGTTAATTCATATAAAGGTGCTGAAGAAAATGAACAAACAACTTTAAATAATGTTGTTTCTTACATGGAAAACGAAACAAATACAGTAATACAATAATGAAATTGAGTTTACTATTATTATATAATAGTCACTAAATATGAGGTTACCTAAATTATCGTATTTAGGTAACCTTCATTTATTGTTTATCTATGAAAAATATATTTTTTATAGATAAGCAATAATAAAGGATAAAAAGTGAGAGAAAGGGGAAAACATAATGAATATATTTTTATATATTATATTATTTATTATGGGAACTATTTTTGGAAGTTTCCTTACACTTGCCACATATCGAATTCCATTAAATCAAGATATAACACATAAACACTCATATTGTCCAAAGTGTAATCATCTTTTATCATTTGGAGATTTAATACCACTAATTAGCTATATATTTTTAAAAGGAAAATGCAGGTATTGCAAATCTAAAATAAGCCCAAGATATTTTATCATAGAGTTTTTGTCTGGAATTTTATTTATATTATTAGGCTTAGCATTAAATATAAGTGCTGAGACACTAACAACAGAAAAGATAATAGAATTATTTTTAGGAATTTTATATATCGTATTTTTATTCTTAATTGCGCAAATAGACAAAGAGCATAATTACATAGATGATAGAGTATTAATTTATGGAATAGTAATAGCTATATTAGATGTTATATTTCAATATTTTACAGATGAACAATTCAACATAAATAGAGTTTTGTTATATTTAATAGTTATGATATTAATATTGACTATAAGTATATTAAAATCTAAGAAAAAAAATAGAATGGAATATGCAATTAATACTTTAATTTTATGTATAATTATAAATATATTTTTATATGAGGCAGCAACTATTTTTATAATAATAACAACTTTACTAATATTAGCAATAAAATTACTAATAAATAAGATTGTAAACAAAGGAAAAAAGTATGATGGGAAAATGCCAATCGCATTTTATATATGCATATCAAATATTATTATATTATTGATGCTTTTCATATAGAATAGGCGGTATACTAATGGATATAAAAAAGGAAAAGGGTATAACTGGAATTGACATTGCTTCAGGGATTGTAATATTTGTATTATTTACAGCAGTAATTTTAGCAATTTACTACAGAATTTATGTATATCTAGTTGATATAAAAGTGCATGAAGTGGCTATAGCAGGTGTTACTGAAGTATTTGAAGCTATAGATGAAGCAAAATACGAGAATGTAAATTATGATAATGTTCTAGCATTAGCAAAGAAATCTAACTTGAATTCAAAGACAACCAGTGGAAATTCTATATATACGTATGAAATAGTAGTAGAAAAATACACGGATATTGAAGATAGAAAATATACAACTAATACAGAAGACTTAGTAAAACGTGTTACAATTAATATAAATTATGATTTGCCAGGAGAAAAAACTCATACATTTACAATGAAAAAAAATAAAATTAGAGGTTTAGATGAATAAAATTATTTAATTATGTAGGAGCAATAATGAAAAATGAAAAAGGTATAACATTAGGATCTTTGGTTATATATATAATTGCATTTACACTTACTTTAGCTTTACTAGCAATGATGAGTAATTATATATATGGAAATATTAAAAATATTAGTAATGAAAAAACTAATTTAGAAGAATTCAATAAGTTTAATACATCATTTGTAGCGGATATAAAACAAAGTGATAATGCTATAATTGAAAATAAAGATATTGGAACAGATGAAGAGGAAATTTCAATACAATTATCAAATGGTGAAGTGTATACTTGGATAAAGAAGGACAATTCAATTTACAAAAATAAATTTAAAATTGCTAAAAATATATTAGATTTTTCGGCGGAGAAGATAGAAGAGTCAAATCCAAAAAGAAAGATATTGCAAATAGATATTACTACTAATTATTCAAGTGAATCTAGCAAATTTGAAAAGCAAATTGATTATGTATTAAAATATTGGTAAATATAATTATTTATAAGTAATAGAGAGGAGAAAAGATGGCTACAAATAAAGTACCATTAGGAATTGAATTAGTAAAAAAAGGAACTGTAACTCAAGAGGATATTTCTAAAGCATTAGAATACCAAAAAAGTCATCCAGACGAAAAGATAGGTGATATACTTTATAAATTGAATGTTACAGAACCATCAAAATTATTAAATGCAATTGGAGAGATACTAAATGAAAAAGTAATAATGTTGTGCCATGAAGATATAAAAATCAAAGTTGATAATTATATGTCTTTGGATACAGCTAATGAATATTGTGCAATACCTTTTGAAGTAAATGAAAGTACTATCAAAGTCTGCTTTGCAGACATTAGTAATGCAAAACAAATTGAATCAATGAGATTATTAATGCTAAACAAAGGATTAATAATGGATAGATATGTTACATTTAAAGAAATAATTAAAGATAATTTAAAAAGATTATCAACATTTACTTCAAATAACATTAATACAGATGCTAGTGGTTCAAGTGTAGTGGATAATATTATACAATCTGGAATGAAACAGAGAGCAAGTGATATTCATATTGAGCCAATGAGAGATTCTATTCGTGTAAGGTATAGAATAGATGGTATATTATTTGATGTTGCTAATATAGACAAAGACAAGCAAGATCAAATAGTTGGAAGATTAAAGTCAATATCAAATATGCATCAAGAGAGACAAGAACCTCAAGATGGAAGAATAACAATGTACAATGATTATGATATTCGTTCATCTTCTCAAAAGAATATTTATGGGGAGAAGTTTGTTCTTAGATTATTAAAAAAGAGGACAGCAATAAAAGATCTATTTGAATTAGGGTATCCAAAAGATCCAGTATTATTGAAAAATGCATTTGACAAGAGAAATAGCATAACAGTGGTTGCTGCACCTACTGGAGAAGGAAAAACTACATCTTTATATAGTATAATTTCATATTTAAACAAACCTCAAATAAATATAACTACAATTGAAGATCCAGTTGAAATTAGAATTTCAGGATTAAATCAGATAGAAATTGATGCAAAGACAACATTTGCAGGATCACTAAGAACGGTATTAAGACAAGATCCAGATATAATTCTAGTTGGAGAAATAAGAGATCAAGAAACAGCAGAAATTGCAATGCAAGCTGGACAAACTGGACATTATGTTTTATCTACAATTCATACGCTAAATGCAGTTGAAGTAATATCAAGACTTAGAAAAATGGATATTTCAAATTATGATATATCAAGTACTCTAGCTACTTCTATTTCTCAAAGATTAGTAAGAAAATTATGCCCAAAATGTAAAAAAGAAAGAGAATTTACAGAGGAAGAAAAGAATATTATTAACAAAGTTGGGGAGAAATATAATATAAATTTTGATGTTGAAAATAATAAAACTTATGATCCTGTAGGATGTGAATATTGTAATAATAGTGGCTACTTTGATAGAATTGCAATATTTGAAACATTACTATTTACAGACCCAATAAAAGACTTAGTTTCAAAAAATGCTTCTACTCTTGAAATAAGGCAAGAAGCATTTAGAGAAGGTTACAAGCCATTATTAGTTGAAGGAATTAAGAGAGTAGTTGATGGAGTTACAACACTAGAAGAATTAAACAATAAATTATTATTTTATTAAATTATAGTAAATAAAGATAAAAAATGTTTGTTATCCAAGTAAAAATATGGAGGAAAAAAATGATAGATGTAAATAAGGTTTTAAATAAAGGTAAATTGCTAAAAGCTTCTGATGTGCATTTTATTAGTGGATTAAAACCGATGCTAAGAATAAACAGAGACTTAATAGAAGTGGATGAAAGTGAAGTTATTAGTAATGATGATATGTGGGATATATATGATTATTTTCTTAGCGGAAATGTAGAAAAAGACCAATATTTTAAAGAGCATAAAGTATTGGATTGTTCTGCTGAATTTGAGGATATACGTCTAAGGGTAAATATTTCTTATTCTTGCGCTGTACCAGTTATTACTACTAGACTTATAAGAAACGAACTTCCAAAATATGAAGATTTAGGAGTACCAGATATAGTAAGAAGAATGACTACACAAACTCAAGGACTAATATTAGTAACAGGAAAAACAAATTCTGGAAAATCAACTACATTAAATTCATTAATAAATTATATTAATGAAACACAAAATAAAAAAATATTAACATTAGAAAGTCCAGTAGAGTATAAACATAAATCTAAAAATTCTATAATTATTCAAAAAGAAGTAGGTATTGGAGGAGATGTTCCTTCATATAGTATAGGTACAAAAAATTCTTTAAGAGAGGATTGCGATATACTTGAAATAGGGGAGATAAGAAATAAAGAAACAATGGATGCAGCGATAGAAACTGCTGAATCTGGGCATCTTGTTATAGGTACATTACACACAAAATCTTGTGCTGAAACGATTGATAGAATAATTAACTTTTATGAAATAAGAGATCAAGTATCAGTAAAATATTTAATCGCTTCTTTGCTAAAACTTGTTGTATCGCAAAGGTTAATAAAAAATAAAAGAGGAACTTTAACATTGATACCTGAGGTTATGGTAGTTGACAATATAGTATCAGGAATAATTAGAAAAGAGAAACTAAGCGTATCTGAAATTGAAGATGCTATACAAAGTTCATCTGTAAATGGAAGCATAGGATTAATTAATTCGTTAGCAGAATTATTTGTAAATAATGTAATAACATTAGATCAAGCAAAAGCACAAATAGAAGAGAAAAACATAGAGGTATTAAATAGAACAATACAACAAATAAGGATGAAAAGAGAGGAAGAACAGAAACAACAGCAATACTTAAATCAAGAATAAATAACATAAAAACAGATAGATAAGGAGGAATATATGCCTGAATACGCATACAAAGCAGTTGATCAAAATGGAATAATTGTAAGAAGCAAAGTACAAGAAAAGAGCAAACAAAATTTAATAAAAAGATTAAAAGTCAATGGATTAACTCCAATTGATGTAATTCAAACTGGATTTGGAAAATCAAGAGGAGTTTCTGCTCATAAAGAGAATTTAGCTAATATAGAAGAAATGATGAAAATTGCTAATGATTATGACGGAATGAAAGACAAAGAAAATAAAAGAAAATTTACTACAAAAGAAAAAATTAATATGATTTTGACAAGGCAAGAAAAGATTAGTAGCAGAGACTTAATTATATTTACTCAAAATTTTTATTTACTAAAAAAAGCAGGATTTAATAATGTACACGCATTATCAACGATTATTCAGTCAACTGAGAATATAACATTAAGGGGCATATTAGAAGATGTTTTAGCTGGGGTTGAAGGTGGAGACTACATGTATACAACAATGGAATACTATAATGAATTTCCATATATATATATAAATTTAATAAAAGTAGGTGAACTATCAGGTTCACTTGAAGAATCACTTAGACAGGCAGTTACATTTTTGGAAACATCTTCTCAATTAACAAAAAAGTTAAAGGGTATAATATTACCAAATGTTCTTCAATTTGTAGCATTATTTTTAATACTTATTGGTGGAAGTATATATTTAATTCCAACAATACAAAATGTGTTTAAGCAAGTAGGATCAACGGATCAGTTACCAGCAATTACATTACAATTTTCGCATTTTCTAACTTTATTGCAAGAGCACTGGTACATTTTACCATCAATAATTGGAGCAATTGCGGTTGCACTATTTTTAAAAATTAGAACTCCAAAGGGAAGATATAATTGGGATTTATTTAAATATAAAGCACCTATATTTGGAAAATTAATATTTAGTATAGATTTTTCAAGATTATCTAATGCAATGCTTCTTAATTTAAAAAATGGAATGCGAATACAAGAAGCATTAGATGTTAGTAAAAACGTTGTAAAAAATTATGTTATGAGATCAATAATTGAAACAGCCATAAATAATATTATAATTGGAGAATCTTGGGTACAACCTTTTGAAGATTCAGGATTGCCAAGCCCAATGATAACGGAAATGCTAAAAATAGGTATGCAAACAGATTTGCCAGCAATGATGGAAAAACTAGTTGAATATATGAATATAGATATAGACAATACAATTCAAAAAATCGTAAAGGTTTTGCCAGAATTGATGTATAGTGTTATAGGGGTATTAATTATATTTATTACATTAGTAGTATTGGTACCATGTATCCAAGTATACATGGGTGGATTTATGTTCTCAGCAGCAGGTGTATAATTTAATATAAGATTAATAGAAATAAATTTAATTCAGGTATGATTACTAAATTAAATTTATTTTTTGCATAATAGGAAAATTATTAAAAGAATAATGTATATATAAGCTTTTTAGTACATAGTAAAAAGGTATTAAATATAAAATAAAAATATAGTAATTTAAAGTTGCTTTGGTCATTTAAATAGAAAAGAGGAAGTACAATGAAAATAGGAATTGATATTGGTGGAAGTCATATAGGAGCAGGTATAGTAACTGAAAGAGGGATTCTATTAGGGAAAGAAACTAAAGATTTAGAAATTGCAAATATAGATGATGAAAAAAGAGTTGAAAAGTTAATAATTGAGACAATAGAAAATGAAATTAAAATCTTATTAGAAAGGTATGATTATAGCGTCGGTGACATATCAAAAATAGGAATCGCAGTACCGGGAAATCCTACGGAAACAGCCATTAAGAATATAGTAAATTTACATATAAAGAAATTTGAAATAGGAAAGATTTTAAACGAAAAATACAATACAAAGATTAAAATAAAAAATGATGGAAAGTGTGCTGGATTAGCAGAAAAAAGATACGGTTCTTTAAAAAAATATGATGATTGTATATTTCTATGTTTAGGTACTGGAGTAGGAAGTGCAGTTTTTTTAGGTGGAGAATTATTGGAACCTAAGAAGAATCCAGGATTTGAATTTGGACATATAATAATTGAAAAAAATGGGAATCAGTGTAATTGTGGAAATAAAGGATGCTTTGAAACATATGCATCAATGAAAAGGTTTAAAAATACAATAGTGCAAAAATTAAATTTGCAAAAAGACATACAATCAGAAGAAGTACAAGAATATATTAGAAATAATATCAATAAAGAAAATGTAAATAAGATCGTTGATGAATATCTAGAAAATGTTGCAATAGGAATATCTAATTTAATTAATATATTTGAACCTGAAGCAATCAGCTTTGGAGGTAGTTTTTCATACTATGATGATATATTTTTAGACATATTAGATAAAAAAGTAAAAAGATACATCTTTAATAAAGAAAGCAAAGTAAAATTAGTAACTGCAAAATTAAAAAATGATGCAGGTATTATAGGAGCAACAGAAATATAAAAGTATTCTCTTATGAATAATAATTAAAAAAAGTTTAAAATAATAAAAATGTACTAAAATATAATTTCTAAAATTAGTACATTTTTTATTATATAGAAATAATGCGATTAAAATAAATTTATTATTTATGTTCCTCACCATTAGTATGAACTTCAGGAATAATAATATTACCACTTTCCTTTGGATTATTTTTTTTAACTTCAAAAGTAAGATTATCTTTAACTTCAGAAATATTTAAGTCTTTTGATTTACCATTTACAATTTCAATCTTTTCTTGTTTTTCATTTTCATCAAATTGTTCATTCATATTAAAATGTCCTTTCGTAATTAGGATTTCTTATAATTAAATTTATACTAACATAAATAAAAAAATAAAGCAAGTATTTATAAATATATTTCTTGACCAATTATTAATTAAAAGTGATAATGTCTTAAGTAATTAAAAGCAATAAT
>JBPOHA010000051.1:0-19701 GCA_052036095.1 Bacillota bacterium | reverse complement strand
TTTTTTGTTATTTTATTATTTAATTTTTTGTTATTTTGTTATTTTATTATTTAAATTTTTATTATTTTTTCTTATTATATTATTTTTATAAATAATTATTTTATTAAAAATTGGTAAATTTATTTTATTATAAATATATAAATTTAATTAGCTATTTTTCTTGTGTAAATGAAACTTTTACATCTAATGTTGTAGTAGCATTAGTGCTATTAATAACATTAGAATCTGTTGAATTAATTATTGTCGCCTTTGTATCATCAAAGTTATTCATAAGTTCAGTATCTATATCATCATTCCACTTTATATATACTTTAACTAATTGTGTTTTGGTTGTATCAGAATAATTATAATTTCCACTAATTGTTGTTGATGTATTATTAGTTACTGCCTGAGTTGTTCCTCCATTTATCGAATAGCCAGTAACTATCAAATCAGTAACATTTGCATTAGTAGACGATACATCTATTTTATATGAACATGATACATCTGCATCTGTAAAATCAAGATTTAAATCAAAATACCCAGTTGCATTGGGTGCTATTACACCTGATGCAATATTACTGTTGCTGTCCCATATAGGAGTTATAGCAGATGATATATCTGAATTATTTTTTATAGATTTATTATTAACTTTTATATTCCATTTTGCTACTGAAATATTAGTTGTACCATCTGCAGCAGTTAAATATCTTGCATAAGTACCAGCGAGTACACATAACATTATGCAAGCTGATATAGAAGCTAAAATTAAAATAATTTTTCTTGTATTTTTATTCATAAATATTCCATCATTCCTTTTTTATATTTTATAAATTTTATTCTTTTAATATTTATTTTACTTTAAAAATTGATTTTAATTAAATTGGAAAAATCAGTAATATTATACTTTTAGTTATTAGCTTGTCCAGCTGTTACTTCAATTAAAATCTCAATGCAATTTGTCCCTGGATCCAGCTTATAATAATCATAAGCTTTTTCTCCCCACTCTGTATCTGCTATATCATTTCCTGAGTCTAATGGCCATGCTAAACTTATTTTAAATGTTGCTTCTCCGTTTTGTGCACTAACAGTATCTGAACTAGTTGTAATTGTTATTTTAAATGGAAAATCAGTTTCAATCATACTTTTTAGTGATTCTGATGTAACTCCTTCATCTACTCCAACTTCATAAGTCTTATTTAAAATTCTAACTTTTTTTATAGAATAATCTAATTTAGCTGTAATTTCTCCAGAGTTTTTTATGCTTAAATTTTTTTCATAAGTTTCCATTCCTGGATATGCTTTTTCAACTGTAAATGTTATATTAGTTGAAACATCTTCTTCACCCATTTTAAAATTTATATTCCATGAACTTACATGTACATCAAAATTAGTATTTACTTTAGTTGCAAAAATGAACCATGCGTATGAGTTAAATGCTAATAACACTACTAATAAAATTAATGTTTTTAGGTTTAAACTTTTTAATATCGTATTAATCTTTGCTTTTTTCATTTTTTCCTCTTTGCAGTTACTTTTTATTATTTTCTTCTTCTTCTTCTTCGTCGTCGACTTCTTTAAATCCTTTAACAATTTTTATTATATTTAAGAATATTATAATTGCTACTGGAATAAATATTATAAAATACATTGAAAATAGATTGTTTACTATTTTAGATACTGCGCTTAAAATAATAAATTTATATACTATTTTCCCCTGAACTTGTTTTCCTGTTATCGTTGGATCTTCTAATTCATTTGCAATTCCTTTTGTCGTAATAGTATATTCTCCATTATTTTCTTCTATTTTAATAATTTGATGAGTTACAATTTTACCAGCAAAATCTTGTTTTTCGCCTTTGTATACAATATCATCCCCAACTTTAAGAGTTGATACATCAACATCCTTAGCAACTAATATATCTCCTATTTGATATTTTGGGACCATGCTTTCTGAAACTATATTATAAATCTTAATTCCACCTAAGCTAATTTCATTGTTAGAAAATCTTTGTACTAATACTACAGCTAATAGCATTAATATAAATATTACAAGAACTACATATATTATATTAGATATTATTTTAAATGCTTTATATCCTTTTTTATTTTTTAAATTCTCTAATTTTTTTTCTTTTAATTCTCTTTTATTTTCTTTTTTTACTTTATTATTTGAATCTTCTTTTTCCAATTCTCCTTTACTTTCTAATTCATCTAAGTTCTCTTCTTTTTCTACTTCTTCTTTGGTTTCTAATTCATCTAACTTCTCTTTTTCTAATTCTTCAGATTTTGTTTTTTCTTCTTTCATTTATTTTTCCACCTTATCTAAATATTTTTCTATATGTTCTTTAAATATTTTTTGAATTTCACTAATGTTAGCTGTACTTTTATATTTAATAATAGCCATTTTGCTTGTTATTTTTGAGTTTAATTCTTCTGGAGTCATATTAGGATTTAAATTAATTAATTGTTCTATAAGTTGATTAGTAAGTTCATTTATTGCTTTTTTATTTTTTTCACTATTATCATTTTCTCTATTTAAAGTTTTTAAAGCAACATAATTTAATAAAAAAGTTTGATCTGCTAATCTTTTTAACTCTTGATTATCTGTTGTTTCATTTTTTTCGCTAATTTGCTTTGTTTTGTCTTCCATATTATCTTGTAAGAAATTCCACAATTTCATTGCATATTGAAAATGTACATTTTTTAATATAACATTTGTCTTTTTTATTGGTGGTCTTACTAACGAAATATGTGATTTAGCAAGTATTCTATAAATATCAGAAGATGTTAAATCTGTTATTTTTTGTTCTACAAGTTCTATTCTCTTTAATAATTCTTGTGAAGTATTTTTTCCTGAACCTGATTTATTGCTATCTATATGTAAATTTATGTTAACATTATCATTCATAAAATTAGAAGATGCACTATAATCAAATTGTTTACTATCTTTTCCTTGAAGAGCGGCTCTTGCCTCTATAAGCTTTTTCCTTGTATCTACAAAATATCTCATATTTTGTATTAAAGTATATATTACTCTATTTTCATAAGTATCATAACTTTCTTCTTTATTTATATTTAATATTTTAGAAGGTCTTACATCACCTGTATCTGGATCAATCGACTGAATATAATTAGTATGTCTTGATAGATGTTTTATACTGTCAACAGTAATTCTTCTTGCAAGTTCAATCTTTACAATTTCCTCTTCATTAACAATGAATCTATTAGGATTTCTGTAAATGCTATCTAAATGTGGAATGGTTTCTTCTATAATATCAATCCATGAAGTATCTTCATCTACTTTTTCATAATCTGTTTTTATATTAATTTTAGAATTAGCATTCTCCAAAAATGAACTTACATTATCTTCAGCTTCATTTTCATATAAATTAATAATATCTAATTTATCCATATTTTCTTTCCAATCTTTATCATAATATTATAAAGTATATTTTTTATCAATAATATTTTTAATTAGTGTTTTTTTATTACTAAAATTTTTGGTGATAGAATATATTTCATATTTTTACCAACTAATTTACTAAGTTAATTTCTTTAATCTAAGTAAATAGTCTATACATTCTTTCATCTTATCTTTTCCAAATGTTTTATTTAATAAATCTATATATGGATCAATTTCATCTCTAATATAAGCAACATTTAACTGTTCAAATTTTCTTAAAACTTTTCTTGCTAAGAAATAATCTACTCCATCTATTTCATCACCACCACACGCAACATATACTGGTACAAATTTTTTCATATGTGCTACAATACGGTTACCAAAAGCTATTCTAAAATGTTGTATTACATAATTATCCATTAATTCAATTTTGTCCAAAGTATCTTGTGATACCTTATGCTCTTTCATTGCATTTTGAAATAAATCATTTAAATAAGAATAATTTACATCCATTGCTGGTACGTCTATTGCTTTAAATACTTGCCCCTTATCGTTAATATCTATTGGCATAGCTCTATCATAAACCTTATCAGTTACCATAAATGTTGAATCATCGTTATTAATTGTTCCTATATACCACATATTTGCTGGTATCTTTAATTTACCTTCAATTAATTTTTTTGGATCAGATTTCCATTTGCTTGGTACAATTTCTATAATCCATTCATCTTTGTTTGGCATTTCTAGAATTGATAACATTTCTGCAAAATAATATTCAACACGAGCAATATTCATTTCATCTAGTATTACTGTATATACATCATCAGTAAATCCCGCCATATACATTTCTTTCAATACTTCTGTTTCATTAAATTTTTTTGTAAATTCATTGAAATAGCCAAATAATTCTGTTCTATCTCTCCAAGATGGTTGTACTGAAGCAACGCAAGAATCATGTTTTAAAAATTTTCCCCAAGCATACGCAAGTGATGTTTTACCAGTACCAGATATACCTTGTAAAATAACCAATTTAGTTGATGCTAATGCAGATATAAATAATCTCATCATTTTGTCAGTATAGTATAAGCCTAATTTTCCAGCTGCAAAATTTCTAAAATTTGAACACAATTCTGGAAGTGTAAATGAATTAGAATAATTCTGTACTTTATATTCTTTATATTGTTCATCAATTTCTGCAAGCTTTGGAAATCTCTGTCCTTGACCATCTTCTCCTTTTTCTTCGCTTTTTTTATCAGTAGATTCTTCTATATTTGATTCTCCTGGTTTTAGTCCTAATTGAGAAACTTTCATTGACATTATTTCATCTTTTTCTTTCATTAAATCTACAACTTTATTATTTAAAGTAGCAATTTCACTTAATAAAGCATCTTGATCTAATGCCTTTTTCTTAACTTTTCCATATTTTCTTACTAATAAAACTATTAATCCTACAAACATACCTACAACTAAAACAATTATAGCTATAGCTACTACTGTGAGAATCCATTCTGGTGCTGTTAAGCTATCTTTATATTGATTTACAATGTCAATATATGCTGGTATATTAAATGTTTGTGATATTCCTTTTCCTATTGCTTGTACAATTATTACTAATCCTGAGAAAAATTGTGCAAGAAAGTCATATAAAAATTTTGTGAATGTTTCCATATATATGTGCTCCTTATTAACCAATCTAAAACTTTAATTTTATGCCAATCTTACTATGTCTGTATTGGTTTATTCTATAATTATTTTTTCTTCATCTAATTGTTTTTTTAACCAATTTTGTTCTTTTTTTTCGTCAATTATTATATATTTATAAACTGCTAATCTTTGAATCTCAGCTATATCATTTTCAAATGTTTCATCTATTTTTACTGCAATTTTATATCCTTTTGAAATCATTTCATAGATTTCTTTTCTGTATTTTTTAGATATTTCATAATTAACTCTTATTATTATTCTATCTTGCAAAATTGGATTATTTATAATTTCTAATAGTCTTTCAATCTTTTGTTCTTTTTCAAAAAATTCATTTTGAATATCCACTACATATTCTTTTCTATAATTTGAATCTTCAATATCCCTTATAACTTTCGCTGCAAGCATATAATATTGAACAAATACTTTGTCTTCATTTATTAGACCTGTATTAAATGCCTTTTCTATTGCTTCCATGCTATAAATCATAGAAAATTTAATATTATATTCTAATTCTACTTTTTGCACATTGTCATTATAATTCTTAACTTTCAATTGGAATTCATTTGTATTAAATTTATTTAAAAAGTCGTCCTTTTCTTTAATGTTTTCCTTAATAATCTTTTTTAATTCGATTTTAAAATTTCTTTTTTCTTCTTCTGTTTCATCTTTTTCCAAATATTCACTTCTATAATTCATTATGTTTTCTACTTGATTTTCTAAATTTTCATTTTTTTCTGCTGTATCGAAATATGCACAATCATCAAAAAATAAATACGTATATTCTATGTTTTTTTGTTTATCTGGCATTTTTTCCAATAATGAATCTTTTTTTTCTTTTAAAGATACAAGTAAAGTATTTCTAACTGTAATACCTCTTCTAGCTTCTAAAAGCCCATTGTATCTAATATTTATGTAAACATTAGTAAATTCATCACAAATAGATTTATTATATTTGCTATCTAATATTAATTTCATATATTCATTTAATTGTTTAATTGTAATTTTGCTATATTCATTCATTACATTATATGACATATTTTTCTCCTATTTTGGTGTATATTTAATATATTTCTATAATTTAAATTTTACTTTTTCATAACATTAATTATTATAGAAAATAATTAACCTACTTATAGATAATTATAAATTTCCTAAATACATGATAACTTTAATAAGAATTTATTATTTGCTTGTTAATTTTACTATTGATGATGTACCTGAAGTATTAGGATATGTGTAATTTTGCTTTATATCTGTTTTATAGAAACGTACTTTCGTACTAGATAATGCATCAACTCTAAATGTTAGTCCATTTATATAATTATAATTATTTTTCGTAGTATTTGTAACATTTAACGCATTTAAGTAATTAGTATTAATCATATCAAGTACAATTACATTTGGATCAAATGACAATGTTATTTCTGTTGAATAACATTTCTTTTTATTGTCTTCACTAAGTCCTAAATAAGTATCACTTGTTATCTTGTCTCCTACTTTATAGCTGTCAAATGCTGTTGATACTATATAATATGATAACGTATTTGTTATATTCAATTCTAGATATGGACTACTTACAGAATCAATTATTTGATAAGTAAGTGCTTCTTTTCCAACAGTCAATACAAATTCACCTTTTATAGTTTTTTTATAAGGTGCAGTTGTTGAAGCTATAACTAATACATCTACCTTTTCTCCTTGTTCTAATTGTTTATTAGGAGTAATTTTTAGATTAAAATAATCTGTATTAGTATTAGAAGATATTGTCCCTTTTGTTTTGCTCAATGTGCAAATTGCATTATCAGAGCAACTATATGTAATATTATAGTCTATATCATAACTTGCAACTTGTATATTGTTATTTCTGCTGTTCATATTTATCGTTATTGTATAATCATCAACCCCAGACCAATTGTCTACCCTAAATAATGACTTATTTATGCTCATTTTATCACTATTAAAATAAAATTCTTTTGACCTTAAATAGAAATCATTTATTGCATTTATTGCATATCTTCCAAATGTTGATGATAATAATACTATTGAAATAATTACTATAAATACAATTATTACTGATTTCTTATTTATAGACTTTTTATGTCGTTTTGTATTTCTTCCATCAATATTGTCCATATTTTTTTCCTTTTTATATATTAATTTTTTCTTATATCATTAAATAAAATAATATTTAAAATTATGCTTAATAAACTTTTTGCTTTTTCCATTATTAATCCATTAAAATCAATTTTCGTTTATATTATTTTACTTTTTATTTTTTTATTTATTCTATCTTCTGTCTCGAATTTACTTTAATTTGAACTGCATCTACTATGTCTTGATAATTAATATCATCATATTCTGCTGGAAAATAAACATTTAATTTATATGTATTTGTTTTATCTGTAGTATAATCTAACTCCTGAGTTTGAGTTGTTATTGTTCTAAAATATGTACCATCACCGTCTTGTGCAACTGTATTTGTAATTATTGCATCTGAACCATTAATTAACAATTCATAATTTAGAGGTAAATTTGTAGTAGCAACAATTGTTAAATCATACGTAAGATTAACATCAGCTCTATTAGTTCCATTGGTATTTGATATGGCAAATGTATATGTATATGCCTCATCTCTAGGTATTATCGAATCTAATTTAATATTCATAGTTTGATAATCTTCTTTTACTAAGTAAAAGGCTATATCTAGGCTTCCATTTGAATTAGACTTAGTCTGATATCTTGAAACAGTAAATCTTATAGTTAGTAATACCAATAATAGACATAAAAGAATTATGAATATTTTCAGCATATTTTTTCTTTTACGTCTACTTTTCTGTATCATTCTTTTCTCCCTCTGTTTTAATTGACAAAGAAATAATAAATAATATTACTGTAACTATTATTGAAATTAATACCGCTCTAGTCTTGAATACTCTTTCCCATATTCCTACACTTGGTATTATCTTTATAACTTTACCAATAACATCACTTCTTGATATTGGATCATCTTCAGCATTATTATTATCACCTTTTGTCGTAATTTTTCCATTTTCAATCTTAGTTATTCTATGTGTAATAATATATTTATCTTCACTATATGATATTATATCATTTTCTTTTAAATCATTATTTTCAATTTTTACGATTACTAAATCATTAATCTTAATCGTATTTTCCATACTTCCAGTTTTTACAACTAATAATGTATATCCAAATAAATTAGCATATGGCTTTTTCAAAATACTTATTTCTAAGCATGTGTATCCAACAAATAATACTATAACTATGGCAAAGCAAACTAATAAATCTAATATTATATCTAAAAATTTTTGCATATATTACCTCTTGTTCTAATCAAAATATAAGTTTGAAATCATTATTGCTCAATTTATATTTATTTTTTCTAAAATAATATAGTATTGGTTCCTTATATTTTTATGCTAGCTTACTATAATCTATTTACTTTGTATATTCTGTAATTTCTTCACCTAAATATTGGCTAAATGTAATATTTATTGGAATATTTGTTTTACTATTTGCAATCGTTCCAATTAATGTATCATTATCATTTTTTGTTTCGTCGTTTTTCCACTTAAATAAAATATTTATATTGTCAACTACTTTATTATTAATTTGTGTAATTGGAATTATACCTGTATATGTACTTTCACTAGTTTTTATAATGTTAGTTAAATTGTTCTTTTCTGTAACCGAATCAACTGAAATTCTATATTCTTCTAGTTTTTCTTTGTCAATTGTAATATCATATCTTATTGATACTTGTGTGTCAGTAGAATCTATCTGTATATTAAAGTTTCCTTCAGAACCAGGTGCAATCTTTCCGTCTTTTACATTTGCATCATTAATTATATTACATGCATCAATTGAAAAATCTTTTTCAGTTCTGCCTGTTACTTCTTGATTATTTACTTTTATATCCCACTTGGCAATATTAGATGTAAAATTTCCTTGAGCTTCACTATAAAATACTGCATACGTTTTTGATACAAGGTAAATAGTAATAACCAACATAATAATTGTAAGTACCATAAAGAATTTTTTAACATTTTTTAAGTTCTTCATATTTTCTTCCTTTGAATTATTATTTTTTTAATTTTTATTTATAAAATTTATATGTATTAAATTTGTACGCATAAAATCAATATTTTAAATTTACATACAAAAGATTTATTATCTTATAATAATAAATCTTTTATAGATACCTAATTTTATTTACTCTTTATCTGATTTTTTAGATTTCTTTACTTGCATTACAAATTCATATATTTCATATAAGAAAGCTAGTAATGCTGGTAATACTATAATAAATAAATATCCCCATTTTGATTCTAATACACTTAATATATTACCTATTACAGGAATTTTTTTTGTTGTATCTGTTTTTCCTATAACATGATCACTTGATACTACAATTCCGCTTTCCAATGTATATGTTGATTGACTATCAGTAAATGATTCTATATTTGTAACTTTTGCTACTGAAATTGTAATATTTCCAGCATAAGAATTATAATAGAATATTTCATCATCTTTATATATTTTATTTGAATTTGTAACTATTGCAAGTTCACCTTTCTTATATGATGGTTCTAAATCAGTATTATCAATAATTACTAGACTAGTCTTACCAAATTGAGTTGTTTTAAATTTATTGTATGATAATAGACAAATTGTTACAAAAATTGCTATTATAGCATATACAATAATTACTACATTTTTTATGACTTTTTTCATAATGTTCCTCCATAATAATTTCTTTTTTTACTAAATATATTAATTTATTCGAATTATATCATAGTGATTTTTAATAATCAATATTTTTTTCAAAATATCTTGATTATTAATTATTGATAATGTTATAATATAATTTGTGGAGGAAACTAATGATAACATTACCTAAAGAAGTAAAAGCTAAAACAGTTATTTCAGATGCTGTAAAGCTTGAAATGAAAGATATTAATAATGATTTAACATCACAAAAAACTTGCAAAAAGAAAATAATTTCATATCTTCGTGAGTATACTTGTAGTATTGACTATAATGATACAGATGATGTATATGATAATGTTTCTGATATTGCTAGTCTGTTAAAAAAGTGTGATTATAATGTATTCTTACTTGAAAAATTACTTTCAACATTGTTAACATTAAAAGTAAGTATACGTGATACAACAATAAAGCAAAGTCTTGACATCGTTGACAATTATAATAAATCTTATTTGTCCTCTTTTGAATCAATAAATTTAAATGTTGAAAAAATAAATGAATTCTTAGATAATTCTGAATTACTTTCAGAACCATCTAAGCAAAAATCTAAATATATAGAAAACACATTAATAATATCAGAAATTGATAAAAAAGTTATCTTACCATATAGCTTAGACACTATCTATGAAACTTTAAAAGAAAACAAAAAATTTAAATCAGTAGATGAAGTAATAAATAAAGTATACACTATGCCTCTAAAATATTTTAAGAATGCTCCAGTTGCTCGTTTTAGAGAAGCATATAAATTAGTAAAAGAACGTGAAAATGGAACATCAAAAGATGCATTAGACTTAGCTTTGGAATTAGCTTTAAATAGAAATTTGCATCCTGCAATTATTACAGCATGTAGATCTTTAGATGAACTAGATATTTACCTATCTTGCCTTGAATATAATGAACTTGATGATTTTCACTTTTTTAAAATTGTATTTAAAATTCCACCATTTGCAGACAAATCTTTGTCAAAAATTAATAATGAAATAAATTAAAAAAACTAGTAATGGTAAATTACTAGTTTTTTATTATTACTTAAAACATTAAGAATAACAAATTAAAAATGTTTTTTATTTTACTATAATTTTACAATATGATTTCTTACCTTTTCTAAGGATATTATCAGCTTTATCTGTAATCTTATATGATATATCAGTTATTTTCTCATCATTTAAAGTAATTCCGCCTTGTGCTACTAAAGTCTTTGCTTGGCCTTTTGATGTTGCAAAACCAGCTGATACAATTGCATCTACTATTGTAGATTCTTTTTCAATTTCAACAGTAGGAATATTTTCTACATTTGCAATTCCACCTTGACTAAATAATGAATTAGTTGCTTCTTCTGCCTTTTTAGCTTCTTCTTCTCCATGTACTAACTTTGTAATCTCATATGCTGCTATCTTCTTTGCATTATTTATTTCTTCTCCATCAACATTAGTAAGTTTAATTATTTCTTCAGTAGGTAAAAATGTTAGCATATTCATAACGTTTCTCACATCTTTATCATCTATATTTCTCCAATATTGGTAAAACTCATAAGGTGATGTTTTAGTTTCGTCTAACCATAAAGCACCTTTTTCAGTTTTTCCCATCTTCTTACCTTCTTTTGTAGTAAGAAGTTTGAAAGTTAATCCATAAGCATCCTCATGTCCTAATTTTCTTACAAGGTCGACTCCTCCAATTATATTAGACCATTGATCATTTCCACCCATTTCAAGTTTGCAACCAAATTCATTATACAAATGTAAAAAATCGTAAGATTGCATTAGCATATATCCCATTTCAAAAAATGTAAGTCCTGTTTCTAATCTATTTTTGTAGCAATCTGCTGCTAGCATTTTATTTACAGAAAATTTAGAGCCTATCTCGCGCATAAAATCTATGTAATTTAGATTAGTTAACCAATCAGCATTATTTACTATAATTGCTGCATTTTCTCCTTCAAAACTAACAAATTTAGAAACCTGCTTTTTTATTGCTTCTACATTATGAGCTATATCTTCCTTAGTAAGCATTTTTCTCATATCAGTTTTTCCAGAAGGATCTCCTATTATAGCTGTTCCTCCACCTACTAATATAATAGGTTTGTGTCCAGCTTTTTGCATATATGAAGCAACCATTAATGATACGAAATGTCCTACATGCAAACTATCTGCTGTTGGATCAATTCCTATATAGAATGGTACACATTTTTTATCCATCATCTTTTTTAATTGTTCTTCATCTGTTACTTGCTCAATGTAACCTCTTTTTTCTAATATGTTTAAAATATTTTCTGTCATCTTTCATTTTGTATGACTTTTGAATCATACTCTCCTTATATTATATTTAGATTTTTTAGGAATCTATAAACCATACAACATTATCAACAAATTAATTACATAAATCTATAAAACCATATTTTAACTTTTATATAATTTCTTTATAAATTTCATTGCTAATATACTTTTTGTTTTCTTCAATATTTTTTCTAATAATTGTGGCACTTATTGGAATTTTTTTTTCGACTTTAACATTTTTCACGTTCAAGTCTCTTGCAACATATTTTCCATAATCTTCTCCACTATAAAAATGCGTAACTGGTATATCTTTAAAAACATTTTTCAAATAATTAGTCTGAATTTTTATACTTGTTTCATCCATACCATATTGTGTTGGTGGATTTTTTCCTAATATAACATGAACTTTTTTGTATTTGTTCTGTATCCACTTGGCTCTTTCTTCCAAAGAAATCTTAGTAGCATTCGTATCATTTATAAGCACATATACATCATCCATCTCAGCTATGGCTTTTTCAATTAAATATTCATGACCTTTATGCAATGGCGCAAATTTGCCAATTGTAAAGCCAATATTTTTTTCTTCCAAGATTTTCTCCTTCTTTTTTATATAAATTATTATACAACAAAAAGCTAGTTATTTCAACTAGCTTTTTTGAAGTCATTAATATTAATTGTAATTAGTTTTAATTATAATTTAATACCTGTTTTTTATTTTTTGATTTGCATCGATTGAATAATTTCTAATAACCTATTGCTAATAAGTTTATCTATATTGTTAAAATATTTTAATAATTTTCAGCTTTTATTTCAAAGTAAGCCTTTGGATGTCCACATACTGGACAAATCTCTGGAGCAGAATTTCCAATTACAATATGTCCACAATTTCTACATTTCCAAATTCTATCTCCATCTCTTGAAAATACTACTTCATTTTTTACATTATCTAATAAAGCTAAATATCTTGCTTCATGCTCTTTTTCTATTTTTCCTACTTCTGTGAATAAAAAAGCAATTTTATCAAATCCTTCTTCTTTTGCTTCTTTAGCCATCCTAGCATACATATCTGTCCATTCAAAGTTTTCTCCATTGGCTGCTGCTGTTAAATTATCTTCTGTGCCTGGTATATCCCCACCATTTAATAATTTGAACCAGATTTTTGCATGTTCTTTTTCATTATTTGCTGTTTCTTCAAATATTGATGCTATTTGCTCATATCCATCTTTTCTTGCTTTGCTTGCAAAATAAGTATATTTATTTCTTGCTTGTGACTCTCCTGCAAAAGCCTCCATTAAATTTTTTTCTGTTTTTGAACCTTTTAATTCCATAATTTTATTCCTCCTTCTTTTTTGGAATGAATTCTTAATTTAGATATCGTTCTAATATCTAGATATATCACATACTAAGATAAATATCAATGTTTTTTATTAAAAATTTACCATATTTACACATTGCTATTAATAATTTAAAAATAGTAATAATTTAATTATTTTTATTTTGAACAATAATTATGATTAATATTTATTATATGTCAAAAAAATATGTGGCTTCTAAATCAGCTTCATGCATTAATAGTGCTAATGGATATTTGCTATATGCTGCCCCAATTGTTGGATATAATTCTTTAGGTTCTGTATATCCCATGTGCCAGCGTATTGCATACTTTTCTTCGTTTGATAGTTTAATATATTCTGAAACCATCATTACTGATTTTTCTCCATGGCCATAAGGAATTGTATCATCAACAGTATAATAAGGTACTTTTTCCCAAACTCCTAAGGCATTTTTTGCATTTCTATAGTCTATCTTATAAAAATTTGTTTTGCAAATATCATGTAAAAGTGCAACTATTTTTACAGTGTCATCTGAAACTTTTAAATCAATTGAACAATGTTCAACTTTTTGTTTTAATATTTCATAAACTTTCATACTATGTTCTAAAAGTCCACATTCTTTGCACCCATGAAATTTAGTGCTGGCTGGAGCTTTATAAAAGTCTGATTTTTCTAAAAATTCTAATAACTTATCTATTCCTTCTCTCTTTGTTTCTTTTAATAGTTTTTCAAATTCTTCTTTCATTTTTAGTTCCTTTCTTCCTATTTTATAAATATTTATAGTATCTAAAACATTATTTTTATTACTATATCATAATAAAATCTATATTTCAATTAAAAATAATAATATTTTTCTATCTACAAATAATATATTTTACACTATATGACCTTTAAAAATTTACATTCCAATTGTTTACTTTTTTAATTATATATTGTAAAATATATATATTGTATTTTGAGTTATATATAAATAATATAGTCTTGTTATTATGTAATAATA
Source organism: Bacillota bacterium (assembly GCA_052036095.1). Lineage (GTDB taxonomy): Bacteria > Bacillota > Clostridia > TANB77 > CAG-508 > CAG-793. Next base: position 5,217 of record JBPOHA010000051.1, on the reverse strand, counting down.
AGATTATAAAATATTTTGCTATTTTTCAAAATAATAAAATGAATTAAATGAGAAAAATTTAAAAATAGGAGTTTATTATGTTTAAAAAATATTTAATAGTTTTCTTTATATCAATGGTTCCACTTTTAGAGTTAAGAGGTGCTATTCCAATAGGAATCAGTACAGCATTTGGACCTGCTTGTACTACTCCATCACAGATAGCAATACTATATGTAGTTTCTGTATTAGGAAATATGTTGCCTGTACCATTAATTTTCTTTTTTGCAAGAAAATTTCTAGTTTGGGGATCTGATAAAAAATTCATAGGAAAGTTTTTTAAATTCTGCTTAGAAAAAGGTGAAAAAGGTGGAAAGAAATTACAAGAAAAAGCTGGAAAAGGTTTATATTGGGCTTTATTTATATTTGTAGGAATTCCCCTACCTGGAACAGGCGCTTGGACAGGTACTTTAGCAGCAAGTTTATTAGATATGGACTTTAAAAAGAGTGTTGTAGCTATTATGGCTGGAGTCGTTTTAGCTGGAATCATTATGGGATTAGCTTCTGCTGGAATATTTGGTGCCGCTAGTGCATTTTTAAAATAAGTTACTTGTTGCAATAGAAAAGTTTACTATCCAAAAAAGCAAAGATGGAGTCACAATATTTAGATATTTTCTAAATGATGAGGCTGGAACTATTTATGAAATGGAGATTCCTCAAGACTTAGAATTTCCAGGTTGTTTTAGTTTTCGTTTTTCTAATTTGCTTATTAGTGTGAAATTTTTTAAACAGTGAAATTCCATTAAATTGAGCAAGTAAATCTTTTTATTTAATAATAAGTTAAAAGTGGAATCAAATAAATTGATTCCACTTTTCATTTCTTATTGATTATAGTATTTTTCTTGTGTATTGGTTGGCATGTCTTCTGTTGTTGGATATAAATCAACTTTATTAATTGGTAAAGTATATCTATGAAGTCTTTGCATTTTTTCATCACTTATATTTATAAAAGAATAGTCACTTGGGTTTAAATCATCTGCCCATGTTATGTCTAGTTGATAATATTTGTTATCTATTTTTATAATATTCCATACATGATTTTGTACATTTGTATCTGCATCTAAAGGAATTGCTATATTGGTTGAAACTTGATAGCTTTCTAGTCCAGACATTTTTGCTAAATATTGAAATAATAATGCATATTCAAAACAAACTGCATGTCCATCAATATATGCTCCGTATATATCAGTTTGAACAACATTTGAAACACTATCATATTTCAATATCTTTATCAAATGATTTATTATTTTATATTCTTTTTCTAAATCACTCATATTATTATTTATATTTTGACTTACCCATTCTTTCATTTTGTTTATTGCAATTTGATTTTTTTCATATAAATTTTTTTTGTTTTCTTTTTCATTATTTTCAAAATTTTCTATGTCAGTTGCACCGTACGATTCTAATTGTTCTTTGTCATTTTTAGAAAATTTATCTATGTTTTCTAATAATACATTATAATCCATAATTGGATTTCCATTAATTATTGGAAATGAAAGCTTTTCTAATTTGCATATTGGATTAATATCTGTAACATCATTGCTTTCAATATTTAAAATTTCCAAATTATTCAAATTTGATAAAGCTGAAATGTCACTGATATCATTTTGTGATAAAAATACTTTTTTCAGATTTTTTAGTTTCTTCAGTGGAGAAATATCTTTAATATAATTATCCATAATATTTAGCTCTTCTAGATTTTCAAAATACTCTATTCCTCCTAAATTTTCAATATGTTGTGAATCGAGTTTTAATTCTTTTATGTCTTTTATATCATTTGGATATATTGGGCTGTTTTGCAAATTCAAATTATATCTAATAGCATTTTCAAAATATGCATCTTTAAATTTTATTGTACCATCATTATTTAAATAAGATTCTTCTTGAGTATTGCTTGTATATATTTTATTTGCTTTTGTAATATCTTCTATCTCTGCATTATTTGTTTCACTATTGGTTTCATTATTTGTTGCATTTTTATTAAGATTTTGTATCATATTTTTATTAGTTTTATTGCTATTTATAGTATATGCTAGAAGCACTGCAAATACAATTGTTACTAAAGCTATAATTACACAAATATTTTTTTTATTCATAGTATCCCCTTTACTTTTTCACTATTTTGATTTTTATAACTATGACTTTTTAGATAAATGCATTAATCTTTTTTTATATATTTAATATATTCTATATTGCTATTTTTAGCTCTATCACACATAGTATAATAAATATCATTCCTAAGTTTTTCTTGTGCCTCTTTTGGTTTTAAATTCTTATCATAATAAAATGGACCATCAACATAAGATACTATTTTAATTTTGTCTTTATTTTTTCCATAAGATTGATATGTATTAGTAATGCAATATGCTGGTTTTTCAAATTGTATTGGATATTTAAAAGATACTGATTTGAAATTTCTTATCTTAGTATAATATGGCCATATATGTGCTTCTGGATAAATCGTTATAGAATAATTTTTATTAATTATTTTTTTTATATATGATAGAAAATTTTTCATTGCTTTTAGATTTAACTTTTCATCATCTTTTGGAATCCTTGGGATTGGTATCGCTCCTGCCATTTCCGCTATCGTTTTTAATCCATTCATTGAAACATTTTCTGGATTTGCTATTAAAAAATTCCTTTTAGGGTAATTAGCTAAACTTGGTATAAAAGTATCGGCAAAAGGTTGGGTATGATTTCCATATATGAAATATCCTGTTCTCTTACATTTTTTTAATTTATCTTTTCCAATGAATTTTTGTCTAAACTTGATTTTTACAAATAAGACCTTCAATGGCATTGTTAAAATATTTTGCATTATGAAAGAGCAAAAATCCCATAGAAGACTTTTGTTATAGATGTATTTTTCATCTATTCTTCTTGGGACTATTTTTGCTTCTGAAAATTCATCTTTTAATTCATCTTTATAATAATTAACTTTTTGATTTTTCATATATATTCCTATTTTTCTTTTATATTTTATAATAATATTTATTAATTTTTTATATTTATGTTTTTTTGATGTTCTTTTTTTGTTTTATGTTTATATTTTTCTTTTATATTTTTTTTTACATTTTAAATAAATAATATATTTATTATATAATCTAAATTTAATATTTTACTCTTCTGCTGATTTTAATTTATCTTCATCACATGTATATGATAATTTAATTCCATAAGAATCTTCATATACCTTTTTCCAAATTTCAAAATTTTCATTTTTCATTGCTTCAGTATTGGCTTTTTCTGATAATTTTTCATTTGGGTAAATTGGCTTTCCAATATTAACAGTATATTCTTGTACTGGAAATCCATCATCTCCTATTATATTACTATCTTGCATTGTTATAAATACTGGTAATATAGGTACATTTGCTCTTGTAGCCATTTTATATGCTCCATTTTTTAATGGCTTTGGCTTTTTATAATTCCACCATAAACTTTGTTCAGGGTATATTAATATATAATCTCCTCTTTTTAGAATCTTGTTTACTGCTTTCATAAAGTCTACCATTGTTTTTTTATTTGAACTTAGTGGTAGAGTATCGCAGTTTCTAAATAAGAAACCATAAAATCCTGGAAAGTTTGTATAATTTCCTTCTCTTATTACTTTATATAATTTTTTCTTTTTATTTTTGTTTGACATTCTATATACTTGTTCAATTGTAAATGAGTCAAAAGGATTGAAATGGTTGCAAGTAATCATAGCTCCAGTTTTTAAATTATCAAAATTTTCAATACCTTTGATTTGTTTTATAATCAATCTATTATCTTTTAATATTTCGTTTAGGAATCTCTCTCCTGCTCGATTTGCAAGTATAGCTTTTATTTTACTTGTTGTTTTAGTTTTTAAATAGTCAACATCTTCTGGTGCTAATGGAATAGTAGGAGGATCGTCTTCTACATCTAAATCAAATCTTCCTTCTTTTTCGAGTTCTTCAATTCTTTGCAATATTTCTAATCTTTCTTGTGATTTTTTCTTAGTAGCTTCAACATTTCTCTTTAATTTTCTGTCATCACCAACGCAGTCACATTCTTTTTGTGCTAGTTCTCTTAATTTTCTATCTTGTTCTCTATCTTTGAATTTTTGCTCTTCTGAATAATTTTCTTTCATCTTTTTTATTTCATCAAAATATTCAGTTTTTTGTGCATATTTCCAAAAATATTCTTTATACATAATATCTTCAAAATGCCATGGTTTATATGCTAAATTGTAATGAATTAATTTAATTTCCTCATTTGGAATTGGATCAGGCATTGGCATTCTGTTCCAACCTTTACTTATTAATTTAACTCTACCCTTGCATAACCTGTTTAAATAATCTTGATCTTGTGCAACTGCAAATCTTATTTCTTCTAAGGAATATAAAAATTTCTTTTGAAAATCAAATTTTCTAAGTTCATCAAGGTTCATTAATAATATACCCGCATTAAAATAATTTCTATAATCTGCTACTCCAACAACTTTTTCTGCATATTCTGCAAATACGCTAATTTTTTGTATAACGTCATCTGGAGCTGCTGCTACTAAGTTATCTCCCATATCTATATTGTATAATTTTGCAATATCATCTAGTATTACTATATCACTATCCAAATATAAAACTTTGTCAAATTGAGGATATAGATTAGGTATGAAAAGTCTAAAATAAGTGGTTTTTGAATAATAATCACGTGTATATAATTTATCTTTTACTTTTTCTATGTAATAATTTAAGTCTACAAACTCAATGCTTACATTTTCTCTTTCATATTTGCTAATTCTTTTTTTATTTTCATCATTTATATTTGTATTAAGTATTTTTATTAAATAAAAATTATCCTTTGAAGAATTATCTATTAATGACTGCAAAGCTACTGCCAAGCAAGCCATATAAGCATCATCTACAGCAAAAAAGATTGGAATCGTTTCTTTATCTTTTAACATTTTTTACTCCTTTTATATTAATATTATATTTAATAATTATATTTATTTTTATATTTATTTTTATATTTATTTTTATTTTTATTTTTATATTTATTATTATATCTGTTTTTAATTTTATATTTAATAATTATTAATATAAATATTAGTTTATTTTTGTATTATTTTCTTTTTATTCTAATCTTACCTTTTTATTATTATATTCTTCTTTTAATTTTCTATATTCTTCTAAATCAACATCAAAGCTATAG
>JBPOHA010000027.1:0-45279 GCA_052036095.1 Bacillota bacterium | reverse complement strand
ATTCAGTTTTTACATGTTCTAATATCTTGTCAAAAGATGTAATTTCATTATTATTCATATTACATTCTAAAGTTATATATGTGAAAAAATTAGATAAGGTTTTTGATGGGTAATATTTTCTTAAATTTACTGGAATGCAAACCTTAATATTTCTTTTATTTTTCTTTTTGCTCTTTTGATAATTAGTCATATATATTGAATAAATCAAAACAGCTGATAAATATTGAGTTATTGTTGCATTTTTTTCTTTGCAAATTTGCTTTAATTTATTAAGATCTATTATTTCATGTATAGCAGATATTCCATCTAGTTTAATATTATTTCCTTCTAGCAAATATGCTTTAGGAGAAGATGCACCTCTTTCTAGACTTCTATCAAAATTTTTAATATAGCTATCTTCCTCATTAAAATCTATCTTTCTTATTTCTCTTACTTTTTCATTAAATACTTCTTGATGCTTTAATTCTATATAAGAGTATACTATTTCCTTAAAAAATATTGCGCCACTATTTCCATCAGCTAGTGAATGATTTATATCTATGTTAATCTTATTTTTGAAATATGTCACTTTAAATAAATATTCATTATTAGTTTTAGGATTAATATATTTACAAGGGTAATCATTTTCTTCTTCTATAATTGGTTGCTTTGTATTATGTTCAAGATAATACCAGAAAAAACCTTTTTTCATTCTTACTTGAAAAAAATCATATTTTTGTAATGTTAACTTTAATGCTTTTTTCAAAACACTCTTATCAACATTTTCCTTTAACACTACTGATAGTCTAAATACTGTACTATATCTAGATCCAGCAGATAAAGGAAAAATCTTTGCAGAATTATCAAGTTTTCTCCATTTTAAAATATTATTATCTTTCATCTTTTCTCCAGTTTTCTTTATTTTCTTAGCTTTTAAATGCTAAAACAAATTACTTGTTTGCAATTTTTAGATTTATTTATAATCTTTTAATTTATTCAATATTTTTATGTTTACATTTTTTTATGTTTCTATTTTTTATATTGCTATTTTGTAATTTATTTTAATATCAAATTTACTAAATCAGAATAACCTTTTTCTACTAAATTTTCATCGCAATTTTTGTTTATTATCCAAATATGTGTAGCTTTTTCATATTCCTTAACTGTTACCCTTTTTTTACTAGAAATATTTTTTAATTCACTATTATCTTGACTGTAATTTACATCATTATCTACTAATGAATTACTAATTGCCACATTATTATCATTTATATTTATTTGATTATCAACTTTTATATTGTTAGCTTTTTCTTCTAATAAATGAACATCTGGATTTAGTATATCATAAGTTCCAGTTAAAATTGTTACGTTTTCTATTTTAGATAAATCTCCATAGATTGGACTTACTAAATAGTTTTTAGTATCAGTGCCTCTAGCATATAATATGCCTGCAGCTAATAATTTTTCCTTAGTCAAATCAGTGTCATTCTTTTGCACTTCATCAATTTTTTCATTAGACATGCTTACGTCAAGCCAAGGTGAAATTAAAATTGTAGAAGATGGCAAAGGTATATTTTCAGAACTAAGTTTTTCATCTAAAGCTAAAACTAATCCACCTCCTGCTGAATCTCCCATTGCTATCAAATTTTCTGTACCTTTTTTGTATACCAAATCTTTGTATACTGCTTCAGAAAATTTTATCGTATCTGTGTAACAATATTTAGGCGCTATTGGATATGTAGGAATTACTATTGTTGTTTGTGTATCTAAAACTAATTTCTTTATAAAATCCCAATGCTGCTGAGTCATTTCAGCCATATATGCTCCACCATGGAAATAAATAATAGTCTTACTATTAGTTTTCTCGCTATCTTTCGGAGAAATCGTATATACTTTGTTACCCTCATATTCACTTTCATCTATTTCACAAGTTTCAATTATTTGTGTTGTTGGAGTTGAATTCTTTATTTGTAAATATGAAAAATAAGTCATTGTTAATAAAATAAGTATAAGCAATGCTATTATTATTATACTTTTTATAATATTTTTCTTTTTATTTATTTTCTTACTCATTTTTCCCCTAATCTAAATAAATATTACAGTGTAAAGATTTTTAAATAACATATAAGTTACTGAAATGCCGATAAATTTTTTAATTAAATTTATAGCATTTGAACAAATTTAATTAAGAATGTTAAAATATTAATTTGTTCAAAAATTCTTTACACTGTAATTAATATAAATTTATATATTTTCTAAACAATATATAATTAATTATATAAATTTTAATAATTTCAATATTTCATCTCCTACATATTGACCTTCTCCTTCATATGGCCACTCACATATATCAATTCCTGGATTATCATTTAGTTCTACTATTGAATAATCAGATTTTTTAGTATCATTAATTATCATATCAACACCACAGATTTTTGCATCAAATAATTTAGTTGCTTTTTCTGCTATCTTTTTAAAATCTTCTGGCATTTTATCAGTTACATCAATACTTTCTCCACCAGTTGATATATTAGAATTATGTCTTACAAAAATTCTTTCATCCTTTTGTGGTATTGACTCTAATGTTAAATTTTGTTTCTTTAAAAGTCTTTCCATTGATTTATCAATAACTATTAATGTTTTTTGTACATAATGCCAAGGCTCTTCATTTTTAATATTTATTAATTCTCTAATTGTGTTTTTTCCATTTCCAACAACACTTGCATTTCTTCTATGTACAACACAAATACATTTATTTCCAATTACAAGAAATCTATATTCTTTTCCCTCTTTGAAATCTTCTAAGATTACATTTGAATCATATTTAAAGGCTTTTCTTATTGCATGATCGGTTTCTTTTTTAGTTGGAATTTTATTAAATACTGTTATTCCAATACCACAATTAGTCGTATTAGGTTTTACTACAATTCTGTTTCCTTCAAAAGGCTTGATTAATCTATTTTGATCATATTTCTTCATATAAGAATTAATTACAACTCCATCAGGAACTGATATATTATGTTCTCTTAAAATTTTCTTTACTAAAGCTTTATTATCTGATATAAATGGGAAAGTATCTTTGTCTTTACTTGTCTTTGTAGCCTGTACGACATATTCTGTATGTATATTATCATATAATTTAATAAAACTTTTATTTTCATCTATTATTTCATATTTTATGCCATTTGATATAGCTGATTTGATTAATACTATTGTAGAAGGCTCTAAATTTGGATAGCCATCTACTTTACAATTTTCTTTATATCTTTCATTATTATCTTCGATTTTCATATTAAATTTCATTTCTTTCCTGCTTCTTTTTGAAGTCATAAATATGTATCTATTTGCTTTAAATTTCTAATAATTAGTCAATTTTAACATTTTCAAGATTTCTATTCCAATTTTTGAATCTTCTCCTTCATATGGCCACTCATTAATGTCATATCCAGGATCATTGTTTACTTCCAAAACTGCATAATTATTTTTAGATAAATCATTAATTATCATATCAACGCCACAAATATGAGCTTTAAATATTTTAGATGCTTTTTCTGCTGATTTTTTAAAATACTCCGGCACTTTATTGGTTACATTAATGCTCTCTCCTCCTGTTGAACAATTTGAATTTTCTCTTAAATAAATTATTTCACCTTTTTTTGGAATATAATCTAAGGTTAATTTTTTTTGCTTTAAGCATTGTTTCAAAGGTACATCTATTTTTATCTTTGTTTTTAATAGAATATGCCAATCTTCATGATTTTTCATTGAGATTAATTCTTTTATTGTATTATTACCATTTCCCACAACTCTAGCACTTCTTCTCAATGCAACATTTATACATTTTCCATTTATAACTATAAATCTATATTCATTTCCTTCAATATATTCTTCTAATAATACATAAGCATCAAATTTAAAAGCATATTTTACAGCTTCTTTTAATTGATTTAAGCTAGCTGGTTTAGAAAATACAGTAATTCCAGTGCCACTATTCGTATTGCGAGGTTTTACTACAACACGTTTATTTACATATTCATTAAATACTTTTTGAAGTTCTGATTTATTATTTTTCTTGCTAATCATTGTTCCATTTGGGACCCTAATATTGTTTTCTTTCATAAGTTCTTTAGCAAAAAATTTATCATCAGTTATATAGGTTATTATAAGATTATCCTTGCTTGTTCTTGTAGCACCTATTATATATTCTGATTTTGTTCCATTGCTAAATTCAATAAGAGAATCATAATCTTTAAAATCAATAAAATTATAATCTATGCCTTGAATTATTGCATCCTTTATTAGTGTTGCTGTTACAGAAGATACTATATTATTTTTATATTTAATAGAATATTTAAATTTCTCTGCTGAATCTCTATAATCTTTTGCTAAATCAATTAATCCTTTAATATATCCTTTTTCATTAATTATTTTATTAATTTTTTGCGCCGTATTTATTCTACTATAAAATTGGTCTTCAACTTTTGAGATTGATTGTCCAAAACCTAAAGAATATTTTTTATTAATTTTTTGAATTGCTTTTATTTCATTAACTATAATTAATCTTTGTTCTTCATTAATTCCATCTTCTGCTACTTTTCTATAATCAATATCATAATTATTATTTTCATCTGATAAAAGACAACAAAATAGAAAAGCTACAATAAAATCCATTTGTTCCAAGCTAATTGAACATTTATCAAATGGGTCTAGATCAAATACTCTGAGTTCAATATGATCTATTGGACTACTTTTTAACTTATTAATATTATTTTTTCCTGCATTTTTTATTCTAATTGGAACATATAATTCAGAAATTGCAGAAATATTACCATCTTTTATATTTTTCTCTATACTTTCAATATGTGATTTCTTATCATTATAGCTTATTGGACTTAAATTTAAGTTCTTAAATCCTTCTTTATAGCTGTTGCGTATTGAACATTTATTTTCATAGCCATTCTCTTCATATTTTCTTGGAGTAGCACCAAATAAATATATTAACATCCAAACTTTTTTTAAATAATTTCTAATAATTTTAAAATATGCATCATCAATATTTTTAGGTAATTTAGAATTTTTTTCTACTAACTTTTTATAATATTCTAAATCTATCGAAAAATTTAAATGAACTCCAGACATGCAATACATTTCGAATCCGTATTTTTTAAATAGAAATTTTTCATATTCTTTTTCTTTTGTATTTTCTCCATAATTACCAAATTTAAAATCTTTTACGTTTGGCAAAATACATGGCATACTATATGGCCATAATAATTCATTATTACTATTTAGTTCATTTATTACAACATTTGTTATATTTTCTAATTTTTCATAACATTCTTTAGTGCTTTTACATATAGGAGTTCTTAATTCCAATTGTGCTGCACCAAAATCAGTAGTTATAAATGCATTTTTATTTCTATCTCCAAAGGCTCGGGGGTGAGGCTCATCAGATAGTTCTCCTTCTTCTGTACATCTTAATCCTTCTCGTTCAATGCCTATGTTATACATTTTTTTCTCCTTGCTCTTAATAATGCCTTTCTTTGCATTATTTTAATTAATGTATTATTTTAAATTTATAATAGCACAATTTTTATAAAATGTACATATTTTGATAAAATAAAAAAGAAAAACTCAAATATTGTGAATTGTAAAAGTAAATGCAATAATTTTGCAGAAAAGAAATGCTTAAGAAGAGATATAAATATTGGAGCATGCAATAGTTCCCCACAATTTTAAAAATGTACAAAATATGATTATATATATATATGACCGTTCAAATAGCTTATAAGACTTGTCAATACAGTCTTGTGGATTCTAGACAAGGTGTAAATTTAGCAACAAAAGAATTGATAGATATCACTCTCATATTAGACTTAATATATTAGTTATTGTATCTTGAAAATCTCTTAATTTCTTTAAACTTTCTAAATTATAATCCTCACCCGTTAATCTATTATTTGATATCATTCTAATACCAATAACAGGAATATTGAACTGATTGCAAGTTGAATATACAGCAAATGTTTCCATATCTTCGCACAATACTCCATACTTGTTATTTAATAAATTAATTCTATCAATTTCATTATCCCAAATATCACCACTACCAATAGTTCCGTATTTTAATTTTCTATCATATACGAAATTATCTTTTAATTTTGAAATAGTAAACTTATTAGCAAATAATTTTTCAATATTTTCACTCTCAAAATTTTGTAATTCCCAATTCAAAGAATTACTTCCTTCATTCTCAAGTAAGCATGGAGTTCTGTTTGAATTAATATTTATACAATCCTCTCCAATTACAATATCTCCAATATGTAAATTTGAAGAGCAACCACCTGCACATCCTTGGTTTATTATTATCATTGGATCATAATTGTTAATTGCAACAGTTGTAGCAATAGTTGCATTTATTATTCCTATTCCAGTTTTTTCAATAATTACAGGCTTGTATTCTATATTACCCTCATAAAAGTATATATTACCAATCTTTCTGATTCTCTTATTAGCGATTTTAGAAACTAAATAATCAATTTCATTATCCATTGCTCCTTGTATTAATATAGCTTGCATATTTTCTCCTTATAAATTATTAAATAAAGTGCAAACATCAATATGTTTACACTTTAAAATTTTACATTTAATTATGCTTGTAAAGTATCAAATTAACGTCATTATATTTCCTTTGTAGAATTTTGCTGTTTATGTTTGTTCTCTTTTACTTTTGCCTTAGCATCCTCTGAGATTTGATCTCCAGTTTGAGAAACAACATCTTTTACAATTTCATATTTTAAACTATTTTTAAAAATATTCTCATTATCAATTACATTGTTATCAGATAAATTTGTTTTATCATCACTTTTATCAATATCAGTATCCTTTGAAACCTCATCATCGTCAAAGCTCTTAATTTTGTTATTTTTTCTATTTTGATTCCACATTTTAAATCTTTTGAAGAATTCATACCACTTAGGTCTCTGTGATACAATTGATAAAGATTTTTCATTTTCTTCATTAATCTTATTTTCAGATATATTATTATATAAATTGCCTATTTCATTTAATTGAATTACATTTTTATTTATCGACTTATCAAATCCTTTAATCTGTCTATTTAAGCTACCCTGTTCCTTATTTAAAGTTGTTGTAATATCAATTTCACCTTTTCCATTTACGCAAAATTTCTTATCGGTTACTTCCTCAATATCACTTTCTAAAATATTTAAGCCTTTTTTTGAAATGTAACTTATCAAATTCTTTTTGTTTGAATTATATCTTTCTCTTGCTTTTGGTAATAACTTTTCAATTATCTTACTTGCTCTCTCAACGTTTGTATAATTCATCTCTTTTTTACCATTCACATTAACTATGTTTTTTAGACCTTCTAACTCATTGCTCAAATCATTTATTTGCTTCTTAGCTATAAATATTCCCTTTAAATTATTAGATAAACTAGGATGATTTTTTATTAATTGTTGTAAAGTATTTAGTTTTTCTTTTTTTATTAAAGCATTTTTCTTTTCCTCATTAAGCTTTGATATTTTTCTGCTATATTTCTTTGTTAATACTTCATTTATGTGTTCTTGCATTTTAGGGTTATTTTTAATTTCATTAATTTTTGCATTAATTTTATCTTGAGCATCCTTAATTTCTTGTTTTTTATTTATTGCTTCTTCCTTTAAAGTTTGAATTTTATTATTTATTTTATCTACTCTGTTTTTTGCAATCTGCTCACTTGAATTATCTTTACTTCTCTTTGCTTCAATCCTTTTTGCATTTTGTATAACATACTCCTCTAATAAATATTCAACTCCTTTTTCAAGATTTTCAACTTCATTATTTAAACGTGCTAAATTATTTTTTATTAAAACATACTGTTCATTCAAATTTTCTAATTCCATATTTTACTCTCCTATTTTATTTTTTAATGTTTCTTCACATTTTTCAATAATATTATCTAATCTATATGATAAATTATCTACTTCAACTTTTAAATCTGCAAGTTCCTCTATTGACAAATCTTGTAATAATTCATTGGATATATCTAATCCTGTTTTATCCATATTTTCCCCTTTCAGCAAATAAAATATTACTAATATAATAATAGCATATTATAATAAAAAAAACAAGTATTATGGTAATTAAAATATTTCTTCTAAATTTTCTAATTTATTTTTTTTGAAAGTCATCTTCAATAAGCATGGAGATGTTATATTTAAATCTACATTATTATAAACTAGTTTAACATCTTTATTTAATTTGCACCAATTTAATAAGAAAAATTTTATAGAACCTCCGATGGCTTATAACAGCTATTCTTTTTCCTTCATACTCTTTTAATATTTTTTCAAAAAAATTATTCATTCTTTTATTAGTTTCTTCTGCACTTTCTCCATCTGAAGTCTTAAAGTTTCTATATAGTAATTGTTCTTGAGAAGGATCTCTAGTTTTCTTATCCTTCATAAATTCTCCAAGTTCTTTTAAATTTCCTAACTTTCTTTCATTCAAATTACTATCCAAATTAATAGGTAGATTATTTTCATTAGCAATATATTTTGCGGTAGCTTTTGCTCTCGTATAACTACTTGACCAAATAACATCAATATTCTTTAATTCAGCATTTTTACTTAATTTTTTAGATTGTTCTTCACCATATACAGATAGTATTTCTTTTTCATTAATAATTTGAGAATTTTCGCTTGTATTTCTAATACCGTTTTCATTAACTGTATCAGCATGTCTAATTAAATAAACTATAGTATCTTTCATATCTCCTCCAAAAATAAAACTTAATACATTAAATTTAGCTTTTTTCACTCTAAGTCCCTATCTTCTGTCATATATTTTTGTGGCTTATATTCTTGCGTATTAACTTTGGATTGTGCATTGTATTCTTTTGCATCACTTTGCGTATTATCTTTTACACTTAAGCTATTTATAAAACATTTTCTTTCATCTTTTTTAATTGCATCAATAACAGATGGCATCCCTTTTTTATTTACTATTTCTTCTAATTTATAAGATGCCAAAAGCATTCCTTTTGACGTTTTATTGACAAGATAGTTTGGATTTAAATTTACTTTTTGATTTATAATTTTTTTATCTAATCTTACTCTATCTAGTGCATCTGCATCTCTAACTATTGAGCTCAATTTTTTTATTAAATCTTGGCTTTGTTCAGGAATTTTATATTTTTTAATCATTTTATCTATTTTTTGAGGATTTCCTTCATGTGCTTCTATAATAGCCAAAACCATATTTTTATCATTATCTGAATAGGCACTACCATCATTAAATCTTAAATCCATTTTCTTAACAATTCTAGCTGAATTGCCTGCATGTGGACCTTGATCAAATATTCTTCCTACATCATGGAAACTTGCTGAAACCATTAGGATATCTTTAATATGATTGTTATTATCATTTTCAAAAATATTTTCACCATTTCCTATCATCATAGTATTTAATAGTACCCTATTTGTATGGTTTATCCCATGAATACCTTTTTTTGTAATATATTTTTCTATATTTAAATTTGTATATCTTTCTTTTATAAATTCACCTAGACCAGAAGTTTTCAAATTTTCTAGATTATCTTTCAATTTTGATTGGTATATTCCTTCTTTATTTTTTTGAGCAACATATTTTGCAAAATGTTCATCTTCAAATAGCTTATTTCCATTAATTTCTTCATTATCTAACATTATTTCCATAGATGGAGTAATCTGCTTTGTCGTTTTACTTTTTAAAAAATTTTTTATGCCATCAATCATATTTTTAATTCCAAATTGTTTAGTTTCTGTTTTTCTTACATTATTCTCCATTATTGTTGAATCAATTCCACCAATAATTCTATTTCTAATATTATTTAATCCCTTATTATTTATTGCATAGCCCCTTTTCTTAGCTTGCTCATACATAAAATTTAAATAGTCTTCTTTAGTATTTCCGTTTACTGCTTCTTCTTTTGTTGCTTCCCTCATATTAGTTAAAAATATACCATTTTTTCCAATTATAGGACTTCCATTATTATCACGTTTCAAATCTGGAACCATTTTTACTATACTACTAGAATCTGGTGGTAAAATGCAATATCCTTCATACATTATGGCATTATCATTATACATACGCATTTTATAATTAGCTAAGTCTCCAACTGATTTAGGAATAATCTTAACAGCAGTTGCAACTAATGTAGGATTCACATAAGGATTTGTCTTCATGCCATCTTTTCCATATATATTATTATTTGTCAATAAGTTTTTCATATAATTTTCTATACTTGGTTTTCCACCAAAAAAGTAAGCACATGATTTGCCATATGAATAATTAAAAACTCCTGCCTTTGTTGGCTTAACATAACCACTATCAATAATTTTCTTTGCGGTTTTTTCAGTTGTAAAATGATATAATCCATTTTCAACTATATATTGTTTGTTTTCACCATCTATAGATGTCTTAATTGCTTTTAATAATGATGATGTGATTGGTTCAGTTAATAAAACTAATATGTCTTCAATCTTCATATCTATATACTCCTTATTATTTTCATTACAAATCTTCTTAATATTTTTTCAATTCTATCATATAATTTCGTTTTGAGCAAGTAAAATTTCGTTTGTTTTTGCTTTGCTATATTTATTATTTTTTTATAACTCCAATATCATTCAAAATCTAAATTCTTTTATTTTTACATTCAAATTCTACAAAATTTCTTCAATAATATGTTATTTATATTCTCAATAATTTTTCTTGTATTTATTAAATTTAAAATATTATTTTTCACGTTCTAATTATAGCATACCTTTTCTATATAAAAAAGAGCAGATATATTTCAATCTACTCCCAAATCACATTTTTTTATGTTATTTTATGACATCTAATTTTCGCTTAAGTCACTCTTACAATCTTTGCAGGGCCTTGCAATTTTTTTACTTTCCACAGCAGTTCTTGTACTTTTTGCCACTTCCACATGGGCATGGATCATTTCTCC
The DNA here is from genome assembly GCA_052036095.1 of Bacillota bacterium. Lineage (GTDB taxonomy): Bacteria > Bacillota > Clostridia > TANB77 > CAG-508 > CAG-793. The sequence goes on along the minus strand of JBPOHA010000027.1, from coordinate 34,301 downwards.
CTATTTTAGGTTCTTCATTAACTATTGTTTTATTAATTCCGCCCTCTTTAGGAGAAATCTTTCCATCTACTAATTCTATTGCAGAGCTTTCATTTTGTAATTTTGCATCTGTAATCTTAGCTGTTTCTTGTCTTTGAGTTCCTTCATCTCTCTTAGTTACATGCATTAATATTTTAACTACATCGAATTTAATATCTGAGATCATTTGATCAAACATATCAAATCCTTCCATTCTGTATACAACTACTGGATCTTTTTGTCCATAAGCACGAAGTCCTACACCATTTTTTAATTCATCCATGTTGTCTATATGTTCCATCCATTTTTGATCTACTATTTTAAGCATTACTACTCTCTCTAGTTCTCTTAATGAATCTCCAAATTTTTCTGATTTATCTTCATATATTGCATGTGCTTTTTCTATAATTTCTGCTATTACATCATCACTATCTGTTTTCTTGCCTTTTAGTGAGTCTAATTTTTCTATTCCAAATTCTGTTGATACATCTTGTAATAGTCCTTCTTCGTCCTTTGTATTGTCATTTATATATTGTGGGACTATTTCATTTGCTACTGAGTCTATCATATTCATAACATTGTCTTTTAAGTTTTCACCATCAAGAACTTCACGTCTTTGTGAATAGATTGTTTCTCTTTGTTTGTTCATTACATCATCATATTGAAGTACATTCTTTCTAATACTAAAGTTTCTTCCTTCAACTTTCTTTTGAGCATTTTCAACTGCTCTTGATATAATTCTTGATTCTATTGGCATATCTTCTGAAGCACCTATTGTGTTATAAACTTTTGTAATTGCGTTTCCACCGAAGATTTTCATTAAATCGTCATCAAGTGCTATGTAGAATCTTGATTCTCCTGGATCTCCTTGACGTCCTGAACGTCCTCTTAACTGGTTATCAATACGTCTTGATTCATGTCTTTCTGTACCAATTATTTTTAATCCACCAGCATCTATTACTTTTTGTTTTTCGTCTGCAATTCCTTTATCAAAATTGCTTACTAAGTTTCTAAATTCTACTCTTCTTGCTAAAATGTTTTTGTCTTCTGTTTCATTATATGCTGTTGCTTCTTCTATTTCTTCGTATGTGTATTTCTTTCTCATTTCTTGTTTTGCAAGATATTCTGAATTACCACCAAGCATAATATCAGTACCACGTCCTGCCATGTTAGTAGCAATTGTAACTGATTTATATTTACCTGCTTGTGCTATAATTTCTGCTTCTTTTTCATGGAATTTAGCATTTAATACTTGATGTGGAATTTTTACTTTATCAAGCATTTTGCTTAGTTTTTCTGATTTATCTATTGAAACTGTACCAACTAATACTGGTTGTCCAACTTCATAACTCTTTTTAATGTCTTCTATTACTGCTCTGAATTTTGCATCTTCATTTTTATAGATTATATCTGAGTTGTCTTTTCTTATCATAGGCTTATTTGTAGGAATTTCAATTACATCTAATTTATATATTTCCTCAAATTCTTGCTCTTCTGTCATAGCAGTACCAGTCATACCTGATAATTTATCATACATTCTAAAGAAGTTTTGGAATGTGATATTTGCAAGTGTTTTTGATTCATCTGCTACTTTTACATGCTCTTTTGCTTCAATCGCTTGATGTAAACCATTGTTGTATCTTCTACCATACATAATACGTCCAGTAAATTCATCAACAATTAATACTTCTCCATCTTTTACTATGTAGTCTACATCTTTTTTCATTATTCCATGTGCACGTAATGCTTGATTAATTGCATGTACTAATTCTGAATTTGATAAATCATCTAAGTTGTCTAATCCAAATTCTTTTTCAGCTTTTTCTATACCTTTTCCTGTAAGTGATGCTGATTTTGCTTTTAAATCAACTATGTAGTCATATTTTTCATTGTCTTCGGCTTGTGCTTCATCTTTTACATCTTCTTCAATTATTATCTTTGGCTCTAGTTTGCTTACAAATCTATCTGCATTTTTGTATATGTCAGATGCTTGATTTGCTCTACCTGATATTATTAATGGTGTTCTTGCTTCATCAATTAAAATACTATCAATTTCATCTACTACTGCATAGTGTAATTTTCTTTGTACTAATTGATTTTTGTATACAACCATATTATCTCTTAGATAATCAAATCCAAATTCATTATTTGTTCCATAAGTAATATCGCAGTTATATGCTTCTTGCTTTTCATTTGGTTTCATTTCACTTATTACTAGCCCAACAGTTAGTCCTAAGAATGAGTATAGTTTTCCCATCCATTCACTATCTCTTTTTGCTAAGTAATCGTTTACAGTAATTACATGTACGCCTTCACCAGTTAATGCATTTAAATATGATGGAAGTGTTGCAACTAAAGTTTTTCCTTCACCAGTTTTCATTTCAGCAATTCTGCCTTGATGTAATATTATACCACCTATTAATTGTACATCAAAATGTCTCATTCCTAGCACTCTTTTTGATGCTTCTCTAACAACTGCAAAAGCTTCTGGTAATATATCATCTAAAGATTTTCCTTGTGCTAATAAATCTTTAAAATATGGTGTTTTAGCTTTTAATTCATCATCAGTTAAAGTTTCTAATTGTTCTTCATAACTATTGATTTTTTGAACTATTGGCATTACTCTCTTTACTTCTTTTTCACTGTAAGATTTAAATAATTTCATTTGAATTCCTCTTTTCTTATATTGTTTTAATGTTATTTTAATTACATACTTTCTTGTTTAAATCAGAATTACTTTTAATTTTAGCTCTTCTAATATGTGTTTTATAAATCTTTTATATATAAAAATCATTTTTGATTAATTTTTAAATATTTTTTGTAAAATTTCTAGTATAATATATCATTTAATTAATCATTTGGCAATAATTTTAAGTAAAAAAGTTTAAGCATTTTTAATTGCTAACTTAGTTGCATCAAATTCAATTCTGTCAAATGGATTATAATTTATATATATTTGTTTTTTTGTTTCTAATATATTAATTTTGTCATTATAGCTTTTTTCATTTTTTGTTAAGATTAGAATTGCTTTTGATGATGCTATTTTATGTTCGTTTATTAAAATTTTATTTATATCGTCATTTTCATAAATATTTAAATTAATATAATTTAAGCCACAGTATTCGTCTATTGTTTCTATCATTTCTTGAAAATCATCTGAATCATAATATAAATCAATACTCATTATTGCTAAATACTTTATCTTTCTCAAACCTAAATCAAATAATTCGTTAAATTTTGTTCTGTCATCTACTACTATAATCTCCCCATTTTTATTGCTGTCTTTGAATTTCATTAATTGATTTACTGTCATATTTGATGTTAATTTTGGTCTATTATTTGTTTTTATACTTTCGTTAAATATTTTTAATATAATTGTATTTAAAGTTTGCATCGTATTTTGTATATTAATTATTATATTTGTATTTGCGTATACAGCTTGAAGGCATAGCAAAATTGTAGTATATGGATTACCATTTGTAATAATTATCTCAGGTCTATTATTTGTTATGCATTCATAATTTTCAAATTGGCTAATCATACTTATTGCTTTAGCTGTTTCAAATTTATATCCTAATCCGTCAGCAATACAAGCTTTGTTTAGTATCTCTTTATTAGCTTTAAAAGATTCTATTAATTTTTCTACTAATGTTTTCATAAAATTCTCACTTTTCATCTATTTTTTTCTTATTATATTGCATATAATATTTCCATATTTTTATATTGTATGGCGTATTTTATTTTTCTCCTCGTCCGTTTCTTTTCTTTTCTTCTGTGCTTTTGCCTAGCAACTTTTCGACTGTATTTCTCCATGATTTTCCATTATGAATTGCTCTTTGTACACCTGGTATACGTTTTTTATATAATTGTATGATTTCTGACCAATTTTCATTAGTTATTCCTTCATTTTTACAAAGTATTCTTTCTTTATATTCATCAAATACATCTCTGTTAATACAATATGTTGCATGATCAGTTATATCGGTATTTACTTTAATTATTTTTTTCTCTCTTTTTCTAGTTCCTATTGGTTCTATAATTATTTTTTCTCCATCACCTTCTAATTTTAAATAAAAAATATATGCTGAACCATAAGATTTTATTTTTGCATTCGGGTCTATTCCTTTTAAAAATGACAATCTTTCAATAAGTGCCATTAATGAATGTGGCTTTTTCTTCTTATCATCTGTATTTTGGCTATTATCTGTATTTTTGTCATTGTCTATATTTTGGTCATTATCTGCATTTTTGTTCTTATTGTCTTCTTCAATATTAACATAGCCATTTTTTATAAAATAATTATAACATTTATTATTTATATCCAATTGTGAATCTGATATTTCTCCTTTTGCTGAGACATATATATTTAATAATATATCTGCTCTATTCATTGCAATTTGAGCATTTTCTTCCTTACTTTTATTTTCGCTTGTTCTAAAGTATCTCATAAATATATCTTCTAATCTGTATGTTTTTTTGAATTTTTCATCTTTGCTTGTATCTCTAAATATTTTTTGCATATCAATTGATGATATAGAGTCTTCTTTTAATAGTTCTGCTATTATTTCATTTGGAGCATATGCTAAAGTTTCTCCACCTATTAATCCATTTTGATAAAAATCTTTATAATTATCAGCATTTCCATAGCAGCTTTTTGATATTGTTTGAGCTTCTAGTTTATCCAATTCTTCTATTGAAATTTTATCTTTAGAAAATTTACTATATATTTTAAAATATTTTTTAAACTTTTCTATTTTATCCTTTTCACTTTTACCCGAAGGTAATGCTGCTTTAAATAATTTAAGTACCTCTTCTTTGTTTACTTCATTTGACATATCTATACTTTCAGCAAATGCATTAAAAACATTTTCTGAAACTTTTCCATCTGTATATTCTAATATAATGTCTTTAGTTGTTATCTTTTTCGTTTTAAGCAATTTCCTTAAAATTTCAATATTATTATGAAAGTCATTAGGAATATCTTCATCTCTTACTAAGCCTTTATTAATCATATCTCTTAAGTATTCTCTTTCAACATTCTTTTTTAGTATTTCAAAGCTTATGAGACCTTCATAATAAATATCTGCAATTCCCTCATTTGTCATTCCAAAGTAACCTAACTGTTCTATGAATTTATTAATTTCATTTTCATTATTAGGTAGATTTCTTTCTTTAAGCAACTTCTTTTGAAACTCATAGTTTCCTTTAGCATCTAATTCTTCTTCCTCTGTTAATTTTTCATTTTCTTCATCATCAATTCCATTCGCTTTTAATACTTGATTAATAAATAAACTTTTAATTTTTTTATATGAAGATGCTAATGTACTTGGATTATATTCTAATTCACTAATATTATATTTATCTTCCAAATTGTTATCTTTTATAAAATCTAAAATTTCTTTTAAATCACTATCAGAAATTTTATCAGATAAAAAAGCGCTTTTAACTATATCTAAAGATGTATCTCCATTCTTTAATATAAAGTAAAATTTATTTCTATTATCTTTTGAATTTTTGAAATTACTTAAAAAGAAATTAGATGCAAGTATCTTCTCTTTACTATCTAATAATTCATAAAATTTTTCATCATAAATAAGCAATTTATTATACTTTTCTGTATCATCATAAGTTTTTAAATTACCATCTAAGCCTATCATACATTTTATTGCTTGTTTTCTAAAATCTTCACCATTTATGTTTTTATTTTCTTCTAATATTTTTTTAATTTCTTCTTTACTAAAAGTTCCATTTTTATAAGCATATGCTAACAGTTCTTCCTTTTTCTTTACACTTTTTAATAATTCAATTGTCTGCTCTTTTTGTATGTATCCTTCTAAGCAAAGCTTATACGCTTTTTCTGGAAACTTATTTGTAAATTCTTGTATATCTTTTTCTTCTGCATTAGATATATTTTTTAGTATTTCATTTGCAGTATATGTCTTTTCATCGTAATCTATTTTGCTTTCATTGTCATATTTCTTTATATTTTCCTTTAACTTATCTAATAAATATAAAATATTAATTAGATAATCTATTTTTAAATTTTTGTTTTCATCAAACATATAATATTCTGTAATATGATCTAATGAATTTGCTAATCTTTGTGCACCCATTAAATAGTATTTATCTGTACTTATTCTATTTTTTACAGTATCTTGATTTAAAAATTTGTTAGTTAGCTCTTTTTTATCTTCTTTGCCATATTCATTGTTTTCTAATATTGATAATTCGATTTTTTTTCCTAATTCTTTGCTTGAACAAATAGTATTAAAATCGACTGGCTCAATAAATTGATTTATAAAGTCGATTTCATCTTTTGATAGGTCAGCAAATTTTGGTGACATTTTACTTCTTTTATTATAAAATATTTCATCACTGTTAATAATACTTATAATAGCTTCACCGTCATCACTTTTTTTTAAGCCAATGCATTCTATATTTTCACCTTTTTTTATATACTTATTTGTTAAGTAGTCTATTTTCTTATTTATACCATCTTTTAAAATTTTTGAACTTGGAATTGCTCCATATTCTACCTCTTTTGATAATTGATCAACATAATTATAATACATTAAAGTAATTAACTTTTTGCAATTAATGTCTTCAATATGATCATAAATAAATTTTTTTATTTCTGTTGGGGTTATACCATTTGGATCGTTTGGGTCTTTTTTAAAAATCTTAGACATTCTTCTATCTTTTTCAAATCTACTTTCTAAGTTTTCAGACCAATCAGTTGCATATTGAAAAACCATTGCTGGTTGTACACATAGAACAGGCATTACAAAATTTGCATTGAATTTTCCTTCTTTGTCATTTTCAAATATTTCATCCAATATTTTTCTTTTTTCTGTAATTATTGTATCATCTTCGTTTACCATAAAAAACTTCCTCTATTTTTTAATTATATTTTTACTTTTTTATTATACCATAATTGTTTGCGCCAAAACAAGAGCTTTTTAATATTAAATTGTTATAATGTACAAGTTCATTCTCATATATTTATAAAAATAACATTTATATCACTTCTAAATGTGAATTAAATTTATAATACTATCAAATAGTATCAATTTTTGGAGGAAATGTATGTTTATATTTAATTTTGCTAATAAGAATTTTAAAAAGATATTTATTGGAGTAATTATTGTTCTATCAATAGTTTTAATAGCTATTTCAATCTTTCAGTTAATTAGTTCTTTTAAATCTAATTCTAAAATTAATGAAACCAATAATTTAATTGAGATAACATCAGAAGATTATACTAATTTTTTAAATGATTGTCATGAAAATATAGGTAATTATATTAATACAAAAGTTAATATTACAGGTTATATTTATAAAATGCCTGATTTCTCAGACAATCAATTTGTAATAGCTAGAACAATGCTAATAGATACCGATTCCGCTTCTGTAAAAAATTGTTTGGCTAATGGTGAAACTATCAATGCAAATGGAGTTGTTGTAGGCTTACTTTGTATAAATAATAATTTAAATCCTGTTAATAATGATAGTTCAAATTTTGTTAATAATACCAATAATTATCAAATGAATTTTAGTGATTATAAGCCTGGAGATTGGGTTAATGTCGAAGGCATTATATCTAAAACTATCTATCATGAAAATGAAATTCCTGTAATATCTATAACGTCAATAAAGAAAGCCGATGTACCTACTCAAGAATATGTATTTGAACCGCAAGACTAAATCTTTATATGATTAAATTCTCTATTTTCATCAATTACAAGAGACATTTTATATAATATGAAGTGCTAGATTTATATTATTATATAAAAGTTCAATATTATATAAAAGTTTAATATTATGTAAAAGAGCTTTATTTATCTTTCAAATAAAGCTCTTAATATTCCTTTATCTAACCATGGTGAAAGTACATCTTTTAAAATGATAAGTAATATTGGACCAATAATCATTCCAATAACTCCTACAACTTTGTACCCAGTATACATTGCAATAAGTGTAAATACAGGATGAATTCCAATATGTTTGCTTACAAGTTTAGGTTCCAATATATTTCTTACTACTCCCATAATAGACCATAAAATAATTATAGCAATTGCTAAAGTTATATCTCCATTAATTGCTGAAATTATCGCCCAAGGAACCATTACAGCACCTGAGCCTAATATTGGAAGAGCATCAACAAAACATATTGCAATTGCGCTTAATAATGGATATGGAATATTCAATCCAAATATTTTAAATAAAGTAAAACCTATTAAAGATATTACAAAAGAAATGAAAATAAGTGTAGCTTCCGCTCTTAAATAATGTCCTAAAGACGCAGTAATTTCTTTCAAATGTCTAGTAAGTTTCTTTGTCCATGAATCTGGTAGATGATGTTCTAATTGATCTATCATATATATTTTATCTGTGCACATAAAATATAATGCCATAATCATAAAGAAAATTGACATCATTAGATTAGGTATGGTAGAAATCCATTTTTTTATTCCTTGCAAAGTATTAGTTATAAAATTAGTTATTGAATTTATAAAATCGTTTTCAGAATCTTCAATAGTTTTCTTTAACTCTATTGGTAATTTATCATTTACTACATCATTATTAAAAATTTTATCAATCATAGCTTTAGTTTTATCATAATATTCACTAGAACCTTTCAGCAAATTATTAGCCTCATTAAATAATGTTCCAACTCCCCAAGCACAAATCCCAATAATAATTAACACTGATATAGAAATAACAAAAATTGCACTTATACGACGAGTGCAATTACATCTTTTCATTAAAAATTTTATTAATGGTTCAAAAAATAATGCTAAAACAAAGGCGATTGCAAATGGCATATAGAAAACAGATAACTTTAATATTATATATAGAAGTAGTATAGTAAAAGCCAAAATAAATATACGCTTTGCAACTTTACTCCAATAATTCATATCTGTAACCATTTATGTCTCCTTTGTTATTAGCATATTCTTATTATATGCAATATAACAAAAAATATTCATAAAATAAAAAATTATATTAATTTTCTTCTAAATATTTAGAAAAAGTTTTAATAAAATTTTCTAAATCTTTTTGTTCAACAGTTCCAATTTTGAATTTTATTTCGTTATCTGTAATTTCTATTAGATCATCACACTTAACAATACTATCTAACTTTAGATTATTTTTATTGTTTTTAATTATTTTTTTATTATATGTATATTTAGCTTTATCTATATTCGAAGATATTAGAAATCCAAAATAATTTATTTCAATAGCTTGCCCATCATCTATTATAACAAAAAGATTATTATTTCCTAATTTGCCATTTTTATATTTGTAATTTGATACAAATACAATATCTCCGATGTTAAAACATCTCATTTATTATTTGCCTCATCTTTAGAAGTATAATATAATGTTTCTTCTTCTGATAATCTACATTTTTTTCCAATTTTTGTTTTGCAAAATTTATCATATGTTTTTAATTTTCCTTTTTCTTTTGCTTTTTTTATTAATTCTGTAGTTTTCTTTTTGTAACTGACATCTACCATTTCTATACCTCCTATTCTTATAAGCTCATATTTATAATTATTAATATAAAATATAAATATATATTGTATTGTTTATATTAATTCTAAAAATATATTACAATACTTAAAATATTATATATATATGATTAAGGTTAAAAAGTCAATGCATTTGAAGTAAAATTCACAATATTAATATAAAATTTAAAATAAAAAAATTATTTATTTGATGAAAGTAGAAATTACTTATTTAATAAAAATTTATCATCTAATATAAATGTCTTTTTGTGTATATTGTTCCTCAGGTAAGCCCAATTTATCTTTCATATACAAGGATAAAAATAAAGTTGTAAACATTATTAATATTCCTGATATTATAGTCGCCACATTAATATTAGTAATAGTAAGCAAATATGAACCTATTGCGGCGATTATAGTCCTTGATACATTATCAGATATTGACCTTGCTGCATATATTGATGTAGATATTTTTTCATTTGCAAAACTATTTAAATATCTTTTTGATAATATTATATATATTCCAATTATTGCACCAATTGCTAAGAAAATTGCAATTATTATTATGAATTTTGTTATAAATGAAATGTTAAATATTGCAATACATCCTGCAATTATAAAAGCAGTTCCAAATGACAATAAAATATTTGTAAGAGATTTATTTTTAAATTTATTATTATAACTAATTGCTTTTTTAGAAGAAAGTCCTTTTATTAATTCTAGTATTGCAAAAATTATTCCTATTTGACTTGAAGATGCTCCAATATTTTGCAATAAAGCAAGTTCATATACACCAAGTAATATTATTATTCCCCAAATAACTCCTGTTGTAATTAGTAATGCTTTTAATCTTTTTGACCTAAAAGTAAATCTAAATCCATGTTTTAATTCGCTAATATAATCTTTTACTTCAACCTCTTTTTCTTGTTTTACATTTTCAAAATTAAAAGATAAATATGTTGCAATAATATTGCATATTAGGCAAAGAAACAATGGAATGTATGGATTTATTTCATATAAATAACCCGCAACAATAGTTGATATAGCAGATATTATGCAAAACTGATAATATCCTCTTTTGTCAATGCTTGTAAAAATATCATTTTTCTTTGATGAATTTGGAATAGATTCATTTAAAATATTTGAATCTGTTATGTTTTTAATTGAATTGGCAGTAGCTGTAATTATCGTAACAGTCTGTAATTGCCAATTATTTTGTATAAACATAAATAAAATGCACCAGATTACATTTAATATATTTCCAACAATAGCACCATGTTTATTTCCAATTTTTGAAACTAATAATGTTGCAGGAAATTGCATAATTACTGTAAAAATTGCAAATAATGACAACGAAAGAACAACTTGAGAATCTGAAATATTTTTAACTTCTGTTAAAAACATCATTCTAATCGCATAAAAAAATAATAAATCATACGCAAACATTGTGTATATTGGGTATAATCTAAGATTTCTTTTATATTTTTTTAATTCTTCAATATCATATTCTAAATCTTTTTTATTTGATAATTCAAAATTATTTTGTTTTCTTTCATCTTTTAAATTTTGATTATTAGATTTAATTATACTTTTAGACTTATTTCTATATGATTTTTCCATAAAAAACTCCTAAAATATTGCACTGCATATTTTACATTATTTTGCACAATATTTTAGGGATATATACTTTTTATATAAAAAATTTAACGAATAACAAATTATTAATAAATATTTTTAGTACAGATATAATCAATAAAAACGTTTTATCAATAAAAACGTTTTATCAGAAGAGAAAATAAAATTAATGAAAGAAGAAATTAGTGTTTTGGAAACGTGAACTTATAAAAATCTTTAATATAAAGAATAGAAATCAATAATGCTAATTATAAATTTTAGAATACGAGAGAAAGTTCACTGTAGGTTCCTAACATCTAATTTTTCTTGAATAATTTTATTTTCTATTTATACTATATATTTATAAATTATTGTTTGAATTTACAATTTCTTTAAATTTGTTTCCTCTTTCTTCAAAATTTTTAAATAAATCAAAACTTGCACTGGCAGGGGAAAATAATACTACTTCTCCCTCATTTGAAACTTCTTTTGCTTTATCTACTGCATCTTGCAAAGTTTTAACTCTATATATAGGTAATTGCTTATTTTCTTTTTTCATTTCATCTTTTACTGCATTTTCAATCTTATCAGCTGTTGCACCCATTAAAATTAATTTGCTAACATTTTTAATAATTGGTTCAGCAATTGGTGTATAATCAAGATGTTTGTCATATCCTCCAGCAATTAAAACAATCTTTTCATCAAAAGAATTCAAACCAGCGATTGTTCTTGTTGGGCTAGTTCCTATTGAATCATTATACCATGGAATACCATTGATGTTTTTAACAAATTCAAGTCTATGTTCTACACCTCCAAAATTTTTTATAGTATTTATCATGTTATCCTCTGAAGATAATTTCAAAGTAGCAGCTATTGCTGCACAAGCATTTTCACAATTATGTTCTCCACGAAGTTTCATATCTTTTTGTTTAATGAGATGCTTTCTCACTCCATCTTCGCATAATTTTATTGTTCTATCTGTTTCATCAAAAATCACACCATTGTCAAGCAATTCTTTATGACTAAAAAATATTATTTTTCCATTGGCATCTTTATAAAAATCTTTAGTAATTTCATTATCTTTATTAGTAACTAATATTCCATCTTCTCCTTGATGCAAATAAATATTTTTCTTAGAATCAATATATTCTTGATAATCTTTATGTACGTTTAAATGATTTGGAGTAACATTTGTAACGACAGCTATCTTAGGACTAATCTTCATATTCATAAGTTGAAAACTACTTAGCTCTAATACGACATAATCAGAAGGTTTCATATCTTTTATTTGAGTAAATAAAGGTGTTCCTATATTTCCGCCCAAGAAACATTTATAACCATTTGCTTTTAAAATCTCATATACTAATGTTGTAGTAGTTGTCTTTCCATCACTTCCAGTAATACCAATTATTGTACTTGGAGAAAGCTCCAAAACCTTCTCTATCTCTGAAGTTAAGATTGCTCCTCTATTTACTTCTGCAACAATTTCAGGAGTATCTGGTCTGCAACTAGGAGATCTAAAAATGTAATCGAAACCAACAAGATTTTTTAGATTTTCATCTCCTAAATGATATTTTATATGAAGCATATTCATTTTTTCTATTGTACTTTTGTCAAGCTTTTCAATGCTTCTATTGTCAAATGCAATTACAGATGCTCCAGCTTTTGCAAAATAGTCAAGAAGCGGAATATTACTAGTTCCAAGTCCAATAATTGCAATTCTTTTTCCATTTAAATCTCTATTAAATTCTTGTAATTTTGTATTAGTATAATCCATTTTTTTGCCTTTCTAAATTATCTATTTAATTTTATTTATTATATCAATAATTTTTTTAGCTGATTCTTCAGCACTTTTGCACTCTGTAACATCAACTTTTATTGTTCTATCACAAGTTTTATTAAATCCTGCATCTTGATGCATTTTATCTCTTGCAATAATCATATTTCTAATTTCATCAATAGAATATTTTCCATTATATTGATTATATCTTCTTTTAATTCTTTCTTCAAGAGAAGCGGTAACAAAAATGTGATAATCCATATTTGGATAAATTGCAACCAAATCTCTTGCAGAAACTATTATATTAAAATGTGTCTTGTAACTTTCAATAATATTTCTAGCAAATTTATATAAATGCTCATTATTGACATTTTCAGCAACTTTAGAAACTCCAACTGAATTTTGAACACTTTGTATTTCATCATCTTTTATTTTATTTCCATTAATATAAATTTCTGTCATATTATTTTCAATTTTAAAATCAACTTTAAGTTTTTTCATTAATTCTAGTGGATCAATTTCAGTTGAAGAATCTGTTATCTTGTCAATGTTTATTCCGGATTTAATTATAGCTTCAATAATTCCTCTATAAATATTTCCACCATCTATAAATATACTATTAGGAATTAGCTTGGTTAATTCCTTGCAAATTGAAGTTTTTCCGGATGCAACTTCTCCTTCAATTCCTATTACTATGTTATCGTTCATTTTTTTCCTTTCATTTCCATATTAATAATTTTTATATGTGCTTACATAATCATCTGTTGAAATATTTCCAATTGATATTGAACCTTCTCCTCCAGCACCACCATTCGTCTGTGCAGGACTTGTCGCCTCTACCTTTCCATTATTTTTATATGTTTCATTATAAAATACATTAATTGAACCTGCTCCTGAGCTTCCTCCAGCTGCTTGAGTATCATTTGACACACCAATTCCGCCTTTGCAACCATTTGCTTCTATAGTTCCATTATTTATTAAAGAGTTGGAATATATCATTAGCAATCCACCAGTTCCATTTTCTCCAGTATACCAAATTGGAATGTCATATACTTTAGAAAATTTCGTACCATTTCCTCCTGGGTTTCCTGCTCCTCCTCCAGCTCCATAATTGGTAGAATGGTTAGAAACTCCTTTTCCTCCAGCGCCACCATTTTGAGTTGCTGAGCCACCTGTACCAGCTTCCCTAACGCATACAGCTCCTCCACCAGAACCACCAGAATATGAAGTTCCGCTTGTTCCAGCTCCAGATACCCTAGCCCCTGATGCTTTACTATATCTAGAAGCAGCACCTGAGCCTCCTCCTCCTGTTGTTCTATTAGATCCGTTTGATCCTTTAATCCCCGCAACTAACTTTCCATATGTCGTCTGTCCTGATGCTCCATTAGCACCTTTAGCCGGTATATACTCATAATTTCCATTACTATTTTTCCATAAAAATACATTTTGTCCAACAGCTTTTGCTCCTTTAGCTGTCATACTTATCTTTCCATTATTTGTTATCGTACCTGTTACACAAAGTAACATTCCTAATGGTCCTCCAGTGTTAGAGCTATAGGTCGTAATAGTTGCTCCTGCATTAATCGTTAGATTACCATTTACTTTTACTACTATCATTCTTTTAGCATCTTTCGTTTGACTTGCTACATCATTAACAGTTCCAAATGTTTTACTATCCCATACTTGATCTCCATTAAAATTGTATGCATGAATTTTATATGTTTCACCATTAATCTTAATTTTATAATTTGCATTTTCTAAATTTGAAGTTTCTATAGTGCTTATTAACCCTTTCCCATCATCAACTATTAAAGATTTTCTATTGCTAACATAACTTCCTGTAGAAATACTCCCTACTGAAATAGATCCATCACCACCTGCTCCGCCATTAAACTCAGCTTCACTCGTTGCAAATATATCCCCATTATTTAGGTATGAATCTTTATAAAATATGTTGATTGAACCAGCTCCTGAGCTTCCTCCTGATGCCACTAAATCCTTTGAAGTAGCTTGACCACCTTTGCAGCCATTTGCCTCAATCACGCCATTATTATTTAATGTATTTGAATAAAGCATAAGTAACCCACCTGTACCATTTTTGCCACTATATGTAGAATCATTTATTACATTATTATAATTCATTCCAGTTCCACCAGGATTTCCTGCTCCTCCACCTGCACCATAATGATCTGAATAATTGGCAGCTCCATTTCCTCCACTTGCGCCATTGTTTTCTCCTGCTCCACCTGAATTTGACGTTCTAGCGCATACGGCACCTCCTCCAGTTCCACCTGAATATGACGTTCCAGTTCCACCTGCTCCCGAATATCTTACACCTGTTGCACTAATTCCAGCTGCAGACCTTCCTGCAGCTCCTGAACCTCCTCCTCCAGTTTCTCTATTTTCACCATCTTTTCCTTCATTTCCTTCTATGACAATTCCATCTGAAACTTGAGAATCTGCTCCTTTTCCTCCAGTTGCTGGAATAAATTCATAGCTTTCGTCACTATTTTTCCATAAATAAACATTTTGTCCAATAGCTTTTGCTCCCTTGGCTGTCATGCTTATATTTCCATTATTCGTTAAAGTCCCACTTACATATAATAGCATTCCAAGTGGACCACCATAATTTGAAGAATATGCTGTTATTATAGCATTTTTATTTACTGTTAAGTTTCCATTTACTTTTATAACTACCATGCATTGTGCATATTGATTTTGAGTTGCTACATCCTTTTCATCTCCAAACGTCTTACTATCCCACACTTGATTTCCATCGAAAACATAAGCATGAATTGGATATGTTTCTCCATTTACTTTAATTTTATAATATCCATTTCCTATATTTGCTTTTGAAATATTTCCAATTAGTCCAGAATTTGCGTCTTCCATAGTTGATTGATATTTAATTTTTCCATCATCTGTATTGAAAATAGCTTTTATACTATTTAATTTTGCATCTTCACAATTTTTATTTTCTTTTAAATAACTTACTTTCACTCTTAGAGCACTACTCTTCCCATATTTTAAAATATCAGTTGAGTACTCTAGCCATAATTTATTGTCTTGACTCTTTTTAGAAAACTCATATTTAATTGCAGTTCCATCTGGTTTATATTCATCAGTTTGTAATCCAGTCCAACTTCCTAATTCACCAGCATCAAAAACATAAGTTTCAATATTTGATGTTATATAACCTTTTGATTTTGTTGTACTATTTACCGCACTATCTTTTAAGCTTACACTAGTAGTTTTTTCGGATATCTTTCCAATCTTAATACTATTATCATTAATATTTATTCCAACCTTAATATACCTATTTTTATCGTCACCACTAGCACTCCAATTATTTCCATCATTAGAATATAAAATAGTTAAATTAACTTTATCATTTTGATTATTTTCCAAATCAATATCAGAATATTCCCCATTTTTTATAGTTGGTAATTCCAAATTTTTAATATTTGATTCTTTGCTTTTGTAATCCTCGCCAAAATCAATTACTTCCTCTAATTTTCCAGTGCTAGCATTTTTAGCAAGTTTATACATTTCTTCATTTTCTTCATTATCTTTTTCTATATTCTCTGTACTTGTAACTGTTATTTCTTCTCCATTAGGAATTACGAATTTTACATTAATAGTTTTTATACTTGGAGACTTTCCATCTGAATTTTCTTTTATATTTATATTTACCTTTAAGTATTGGCTATTCTTTGTTTCATCAATTTTTGAAATACTTTCTGACCAATTTTCGCTATCATCTGATGTTTGAAAATCTAATATGATGCTTGAGCCAACTGGTATAGTAGGTTCTACTAGTTCTATGCTAATCCACTTTGCAGTTTGACTGGCATCAACTATCATGTAATATGTACCTGCTTTGTTAAATTGTTTTTCTTCTTGACTATCAAGCATTGCTTTTATTTCATTATTGGTGATATTTTCAAAGCTAAATTTTCCTTCAACAATTGCTATTCCCTTATACTTTTTTAAATTAATTGATGGAATTATATCTTTAATATTCTTATCATTTTCTAATTGAATATTGTTATATGTAGCATAATCCTCTGTCGCATTTAATAAACTCAAATCATAATTATTCTGCGCTTCGATATCTTTATTAGCTTTATATTCTTCCAATTCTTCTTTATATTTTGCTATATCAGAACGTACTATTGCCTCTTTAGTCTTATATATTATACCATCTTTTCCAATTAGTATTCTTATCACGGCTGAAGCCAATAATAATGCCACAATTATTATTATTATTAGTGCAATTAATGTTATCCCCTTATTCTTCTTCAATATTTTTTCCTCTATCCTTAATTAATAATTACTATATATTTTCATTTTACAGTATCCATTTTCTTTTTTCAATACTTTTTATGAATATTCGCTTTTAAAATCAACTTATAGTTTTATGTATATTTTATTTTAATTCAGTCAATAATACGATTATGATTGGAGGTGCTATATTATGGCAAAAGAATCAAAAAAGTCTAAAGGACAAAATTGTGGAAAAGACAATAAATCAAATCAACAAAAAAGTAATGCTGAATGTCCACAAGACAAATAGTTATAACTCATATTAGAAATTTTATGTCAAAACAAAAATACCTCATTTTATATGAGGTATTTTTTCACATTACTTTATATGAAGTATTTTTTTACATTACTTTATATGAAGTATTTTTTCACATTATTTTATATGAAGTATTTTTTTACATTACTTTATATGAAGTATTTTTTTACATTACATTATGCAAATAATATTTTCATATTATATAACTTAATATTTATTAATAATTTACTATTCTTTTATAATCTATGTCAATATTAATTTATTATACTTTTATAATTAGAAACTATTAGTATTTATTAAATTAGCTTTCTATTATTTATAAAAAGTAATAAATTAGTTTATTTTAGATATTCCTTTAAATACATTCCTGTATAACTGCTTTCATTTTTGCTCACTTTCTCTGGTGTTCCAACAGCTACTATATTTCCTCCTGCATCCCCACCTTCTGGTCCTAAATCAATGATATAATCACAAGTTTTTATTAAGTCTAAATTATGTTCTATTACAATTACTGTATTGCCTGCATCTGTCAATCTTTGTAATATTTCTACTAATCTGTGAACATCATCTATATGAAGTCCTGTAGTTGGCTCGTCTAAAATATATAATGTCTTTCCTGTTGAACATTTTGAAAGTTCTGTTGCTAATTTTATACGCTGAGCTTCTCCTCCTGACAATGTTGTTGAAGGTTGTCCTAACTTTATATATCCAAGTCCAACATCATATAAAGTTTGAATTTTTCTTTTTATTCTAGGAACATTTTCAAAAAATGAAAGAGCTTCTTCTACTGTCATATCAAGTACATCTGCTATGCTTTTTCCTTTATATTTTACTTCAAGTGTTTCTCTATTGTAACGTTTTCCTTTGCACACTTCACAAGGCACATATACATCTGATAAGAAATTCATTTCAATCTTTATAATACCATCTCCTGAACAAGCTTCGCATCTTCCTCCTGGTACATTAAAACTAAATCTTCCTTTATCATATCCTCTCATTTTGGCTTCATTTGTAGTTGTAAATATATCCCTTATAAAATCAAATACTCCTGTATAAGTTGCTGGATTTGATCTAGGAGTTCTTCCTATTGGTGACTGGTCTATATTTATAACTTTGTCTATGTTTTCAATTCCTTTGATTTCTTTACATTTTCCAGCCTTATCATTGGACTTATTTAAAACTTTATTTACGTTTTTATATAAAATTTCATTAATTAATGTACTTTTTCCTGAACCGGAAACACCTGTAATGCATATAAATTGGCTAAGTGGAAATTTCACGCTGATGTTTTTTAGATTATGCTCTGTTGCTCCAACTACTTCTAGATATTTTCCATTTAATTTTCTTCTTTTCTTAGGAACTTCAATTTGTTTTCTCCCACTCAAATATTGTCCTGTAATTGATTTATCTACTTTTGAAATCTCTTCTGCTGTTCCCTGTGCTAATACATATCCTCCATGAATACCAGCTCCTGGTCCTATATCAATTATTTGGTCAGCAGCATACATTGTATCAGTATCATGCTCTACTACAATAACTGAATTTCCTAAATCTCTTAGTTTCTTCAATGTTGCAATTAATTTGCCATTGTCTCTTTGATGAAGTCCAATACTTGGTTCATCTAAAATATACATTACTCCTGTAAGTCCTGATCCTATTTGCGTTGCAAGTCTTATTCTTTGAGATTCCCCTCCGGATAATGTTGCTGCACTTCTCGCTAATGTTAAATAATCTAATCCTACATCAATTAAGAATTGTAATCTTTTGTCTAACTCTTTGAATATCTGATCTGCAATCATTGCATCTTTCTGACTTAATTTAAGACTATTTAAATAATTTTTAATATCTATTATTTGCATATTTGTTAGTTCATTTATATTTTTTGTTCCAACCTTAACAGCCAAACTTTCAGGTTTTAATCTAGCACCATGGCAGTCTGGGCATTCACTTTCGCTCATATAATATTCATAAAATTGCATCATTCCTTGTGATTTAGTTTCTCTATGGCGTCTTTCAAGAGTTGGTATTACTCCTTCAAAAGGTGCTTTCATTTTTCTTGTGCCAAATGCAGATGTATATTGGAATTCTATCTCTTCATCACCTGTACCATATAAAATCTTATCAAGAAATTCTCTTGGTAATTTTTTGATTGGCTTTGTTATATCAACACCATAATGTTTTCCGATTGCTTCAAAATACATTTTAGCCATTGTTTCGCCTTTTTTCATAGTGCTAGCTCCAAAGGCCTTTACACCATTATATAAGGTAAGATTTTTATCTTGTAATATTAAATCTTCATCCATTTTTAATAAATAACCTATACCTGTACAACTTGGGCAAGCTCCCATTGGATTATTAAATGAAAACATCCTAGGAGATAATTCTTCAAAACTTATTCCGCAATCTGGGCAAGCATAATTTCCACTATATATTTTTTCTTTTCCTCCAACTATATCGACTGTAACAAGATTTTCTGCATTTTTCATAGCAATTTCTATTGATTCATTTAATCTAGACCTTACATCTTCTTTAATAACCAATCTATCAATTACAATATCTACGCTATGCTTTTTCTTTCTGTCTAAATCTATATCATCAGTAAGTTCATAAACTTCGCCATCTATTCTAGCACGTACAAAGCCTTCTTTTTGAAAATCTTCAAGCATTTTCTTAAATTCACCTTTTCTTGCTCTTATAACTGGTGCTAATACTTGTATCTTAGTTCCTTCTGGTAGTTTCATAATATCATCTACGATTTGGTCAACACTCTGTTTTTCAATTTTCTTTCCACACTTTGGGCAATATGGAACACCTACTCTAGCATATAATAAACGAATATAATCATAGATTTCAGTAACAGTACCAACAGTAGAACGTGGGTTTTTTGAGGTACTTTTTTGATCTATAGAAATTGCTGGAGAAAGTCCATCAATTGATTCAACATTTGGCTTATCCATAATTCCTAAAAATTGCCTTGCATACGAAGAAAGACTCTCAACGTAACGTCTTTGTCCTTCTGCATATAAGGTATCAAATGCAAGTGATGACTTGCCTGAACCTGATAAACCTGTAATTACTACTAATTTATCCTTTGGTATTTCGATATTTAAATTTTTAAGATTATGCTCTTTTGCCCCTTTAATAATTATCTTGTCCATTTTTTACTTCCTTTTTATCTTTCTATTTTATTATATACATTTTAGATTTTAATTATATTTTATTCAAATATATATTTCTCATACTAAAAATATTTATTATTTATTTTGCAATTGTTCAAATCTTGAGTTCATTTATATTTATATCACACAAACGTTCGTTTGTAAATAGATTTTGTAAAAAATATTGACAACTATGCATTTATAATGTAAAATACAAACAATAGTTCTTTTTCAATTTTTTATATGTAAAGAAAGGCTTGAAAAAATGTTTAAAATTCATTCAGATTATAATCCTACTGGTGATCAGCCAGAAGCAATTGAATATTTAACAAAAGGTTTGGAAGATGGTAAAAAATTTCAGACTCTTCTTGGTGTTACTGGAAGCGGAAAAACTTTTACAATGGCAAATATTATTGAAAAAGTGCAAAAGCCAACTCTTGTATTAGCACATAATAAAACACTTGCCGGACAACTTTATAGTGAATTTAAAGAGCTATTTCCAGAAAACAGAGTTGAATATTTTGTTTCTTACTATGATTATTATCAGCCTGAAGCATATATTCCATCTTCTGACACTTATATTGAAAAAGATGCATCAATTAATGATGAGATTGATAAACTTAGAAACTCTGCTACTGCATCTCTATTTGAAACTAGAGATGTTATAGTTGTTGCTTCTGTTTCTTGTATTTATGGATTAGGAGACCCTATTGATTATGAGCATTTAATTGTTTCTCTTCGTCCTGGCATGAAAGTTGAAAGAAATGTTGTATTAAAAAAATTAATAACAATGCAATATACTAGAAATGAGCTTGACTTTAAGCGTGGTACTTTTAGAGCTAAAGGTGATGTTGTCGAAATATATCCTTCAAATGAAGGAGAAAAAGGAATTCGTGTTGAATTCTGGGGCGATGAAATTGAAAAAATATCTGAAATAAATCCAGTTACCGGTAAAGTTATTGCTGAGCGTACTCATGTTATGATATACCCTAATTCTCACTACGTTACAACTGATGATAAGATGAGCCGTGCTCTTATTGATATTGAAGGAGAAATGAAAGAACAAGTTGAATATTTTAAGTCTCAAAATAAATTAATTGAAGCTCAAAGAATTGAAGAAAGAACAAATTTTGATTTAGAGATGATGCGTGAAACTGGTTTTTGTCAAGGAATTGAAAACTATTCTAGACACATATCTGGTAGAAAACCAGGAAGTGCTCCATTTACACTTATTGACTACTTCCCTGCTGATTTTTTAATGCTTATTGATGAATCTCACGCCACTATTCCGCAAGTAAGAGCTATGTATAATGGCGATAGAGCTCGTAAGGAATCTCTTGTAAAATATGGATTTAGACTTCCTTCTGCTTTTGATAATAGACCTTTAAAATTTGATGAATTTGAGAATAAGATTAATCAAGTAGTATTTGTTAGTGCTACTCCTTCAGATTATGAATTAGAACATTCTAATGGCTCAGTAGCTGAACAAATTATAAGACCAACAGGACTTCTTGATCCTAAAATTGAAGTTAGACCTGTTACCAATCAAGTTGATGACTTAATTAATCAGATTCATGAGAGAACCGCTAATGGTGAAAGAGTATTAGTTACAACTCTTACTAAAAAAATGGCTGAAGATTTAACTAAATATTTAGATTCACTAGATATAAAAGTTAGATATCTTCATTCAGATATAAAAGCATTGGAACGTTTAGAAATCATACGTGATTTACGTCTTGGAAAATTTGATGTATTAGTTGGTATTAACCTTTTGAGAGAAGGATTGGACATTCCAGAAGTATCATTAGTAGCAATTCTTGATGCTGATAAAGAAGGATTTTTACGTTCTGAACGTTCTCTTATTCAAACTATTGGACGTGCTGCTAGAAATACAAATGGAAAAGTTGTAATGTATGCTGATGAACTTACAGATTCGATTGATAAAGCAATTAGTGAAACTAATAGACGTCGTTCTATTCAGCAAAAATATAATGAAATTCATGGCATCACTCCTCAAACTATTAAAAAGGAAATTAGAGAATCAATAAAAGCTAGTTATGAAGTTGCAGAAGATTCTGTAGATTATAAATTAGAAAAAGGTGAAGATATTGAAACTGCTATTAATCGACTTACAGACGAAATGCTTAAATGTGCTCAAAACCTTGATTTTGAAAATGCAGCTAAAATTCGTGATAAGATAAAAGAACTAGAAAATGCAATATAGATAATATAACTTTTTAAAGATAAAATATAATCAATTAAATGTTTAAAGACATGATAAAAAAATTAGAATGCTTATAAAGAATACATTACTATAAAATAAAAAAGACGAAGATGTTATTCTCCGCCTTTTTTTGTTACTGCTATTCTTCATCAAAATTTGCTTTGCCATTTTTTGGTCCTATTGTTCTTTCATATTCATCTTCTGGTGAACCATCTCCATGATCACCATAATCATGTTCTTCTTTTTTATCTTTTTGTTCTTCATCATTCTTATCTTCATCTGTTTTTTCATTATTTTTTTCTTCAACTTCATATGTATTTGCTAATATTTCAGCTCTTTTAGAAGAATCAATATATCCTGCTTCTTGCAAATTTTTGTCATCTTCAATGACTTTATCTAATGGAACTCCATATTTATCTGATAACTCTTGTAATTCTGTCATTTCGTTACTGGTAGAAGTATGTTTCGTTTCTATTGTTTCATTTGGATAATCTTTAAATTTATTATCTTCATTATTATTAGTTAAACTTTCTTCTTCTTTCAAATTATTGCTAGTTTGCTCTGCTGCCCTTTCTATGTCTTCTTTTTGAGTTAAAATAGGATCAAAATAAGTCTTAATCTTTTTGCTTTTTTCTGTAGAATAGTCTACAGCTGGTGAAACCTCACATCCTATTGGATATTCTGTGTTAGATGCTCTCTCATATATCATTTTGCTTCCACCATTGCTCATAGTTGATACACCAATAGCAACATCATTATTTCCTCCTTTTATTATAAAAGAAGTTTCTACTCTAGTCGTAATAAACTTTCCATCTGCTCCTACTACACTAGAATTATGTGGGTTAGTTTGAAGAACATTATTTATCTTTTCTATCGAACCATCAGCTTTCCTTCCTATTAGTTGGTAAGCTCCTATGTTGTTTTTTACTATCATATAGCTTTGATAATCACCACCAATATTATCTTTAGCAGTGGTTCTAATAGTTAACTTATCATTAGCATTAATTTTAGAATAGGTATCACCATATATTTTTTTGATCTGCTCATCATTTAAACTTATTTTGCCTTTTTCATCTATTAGTTTTTCAGTCATTTCGTCTGACTTGTTTATTGCACTATTATCAGCTTCAACTGCTTTCAATTTATCAGCATCTATTCCTAATTCTTTTGCTACTTTTTCTGTTCTTTCTAAATTTTTTTCTACTTCTTTGTCATGATCTATCCTATTTTCATAATTATCCAAATCATTTACAAATTCATTTTGTTTTTCTTCTGTATCCAAATCAGTCCTATTTTTATTAACTGCATTCATATTTAAAGCATTAATATGCTCCATGATTTT
Organism: Bacillota bacterium; assembly: GCA_052036095.1. Classification (GTDB taxonomy): domain Bacteria; phylum Bacillota; class Clostridia; order TANB77; family CAG-508; genus CAG-793. The sequence goes on along the minus strand of JBPOHA010000027.1, from coordinate 10,068 downwards.
TTCAAAATCTTTTGAATAATACTCATGATGAATATCATCTCCATCTTGAATTTCAATATCAAATACTATTTCTCCATTTTTTGTTCTACTGTAAGCAATATCATTTATTTCTAAATTCTTGCTCTTTCCATTACTTATATTTTTTTCATATTCCCTGTTGTAAATTTCTTGAGCTACACTCTCTAGAGTTGCTAGTTGGTCATCTGACTCTAAATCTTCAAAATTTGCAATTTTTTGTTTTTGTTCTTCATCAATTTCTTTCATATAATTATAATGGCTTGATTTATAAAGCCATCTCTCCTTATCTAATATTTTTTGTTATTACTCTCCAAGTGGGTTTCCTTTTCCATCTACATTAATATCACCTGTAAATAGTAATATTGCTTCAATAAATGCCCATATTTCTGATACCCATGATAATAATCCAAAACTTAACAATGTTATTAATAATTGTGCAACAGCTTTGCCTGTATAACCCAAGTAAAAATTATGAATTCCTAAAGCTCCTAGGAATATACCTAATAATCCAGCAGCAACTTTTGATTTTGGTTTATTATAATTTTGATTGCTATTTTGGTTATAATTATTATATCCTTGATTGTTGTTTTGATTATTTCCATTATAATTTTGATTATTATTTTGGTTATAATTATTATATCCTTGATTGTTGTTTTGATTGTTTCCATTATAATTCTGATTATTATTTTGGTTATAATTATTATAGCTTTGATTGTTGTTTTGATTATTTCCATTGTAATTTTGATTGTTATTTGCATTATTTATATTGGAATTATTATTACTTTGATTTGTATTACTATTACTATTATTCTTTTGAACGTTTTCATCTTCTTTTTCAGTTGAATTAGTCTCTATAACTTCTTTACTTTTTTCTTCACCTTTAAATTTTTTTGCACATTTCTCACATACATCTTTTTCACCTTCTGTTTTAGATCCACAATATTTACAAAACATATCTTTCTCCTTCTAATACAATATTTGCAAAAATATATAATTCTATTTTTAAATTATACTGCAAAAAGCTAAAATTTTCAAGTTTATTATATCCTATATATTCTTTATTAAAATAATTAATTTATATAAATTACACTATGCTAATAATCTAAATATTACTTCTCTTATTAGCTAAATTATTAGTAGTAGCTTTTAACTGTTTAATTGCATTGCATTTGGCATTGACTTTAATCTTAAATATCCTAGCTCTTCCCAACTGTTGTATGCAAGATTTAGTCTAAATAATAATTTAGGTTTTGCTCCTGCTCTATTTTTGTCAACAACACATGCATAATATCTTACATCTGGGTCTTTAAAATGTTCTAATTCAAATACATTATCATCAGTTTCATTTAAAGAATATTGATATCTTTCTAATTCTTCATTGTGTATTTGTTTAAATAAGCAAAGTGTATCCAATACCTCTTTTACCGTTCTGCTTACAGCCATATCATTTACGCTTAAATTAATAGGATCAGTAGCAGTTTCTGTTAATTGTAATGTTGAACCAATATACATTTTAAATTCTTGTGCAAGATTTGATAATATAGTAGCAGTTTTCTTTAGCTCTTCACCATTTCCAATGTTTTCAATATCTGTTTTTAAAGTATCATAAAATACATAACCAACTTTTTCTTTGTAATAATAATTCATAATTACTTTTTTTAGTTCATCATTTGTATGGTCTGTTATATTTATGAAATGTATTGAATTGTACAAATTAGCATTATACCAATCAGTAACTTTTATTACCATATTAAATGCTGTAGATATTCCTTGGAGTCTTGTTGCAAATGCTTCTTGAGTTTCGCCTTCTTCTTTTAATACATAACCATTTTCATCAACTCTTGCCATATTAGGATTATCTGGTCTAAATTTAAATTCAAGAAGTTCTCCTTCAGATACGTGTAATCTTTGGCCATGTAGTTTTTGAATATCTGGACTATTTATAATAGTTGTGATTAAGCAAAGTTTCATTTTTTCTTCTGACATTTCGTTTGAAATTATTAATACTTTTTTTTGATGTACTAATGCTAAATAAGCTGCTAAATTAATTGTAAATCTACTTTTGCCACAGTTTGAAGGCATTGCAAATGCTGACGTTTCTCCTTGTCTAATTCCCTTAAATACCATTGACATTATTGGAAAAGGAAGATTTAATCCATTTGTTAATGTATTATCACCTTTTATTAAAAAATCTGTAAGATTGTAATTTAATACTCCTCTTTTAAATTTTTCAGTTGCTGTGATTTGTTCAACTGCACTTTTTACATCTTCAACTGTCATTTTATCGTATAGTTCATAATTTAATATATCTGCAATCTTTGTTTGAATTGATTTTACTGGAACGCCTAAAAAACTTTTTCTCAAAACAAACACTTTTTTTAATTCTGTATATACTTGTTCCATTTTATAATCTGATTTTTCATATTCGCTTTTTAAATCAATTTTCTTTTGATATAAATCTGGAGATTCTTTAGCAAAATTAAATTTGTCCTTTGCTGCCGCTGGCGCATATCTTTCAGCATCAGTAAATAAAACCTTTTTATATATGTTTAATAGATTTTCATCACTAAAATAACACTCTTCATATGTAAAATAGTAAATTGAAATTGCTTTTATTTCATTTAATAAAAGACCTAAATATCTTTCTTCTAATTCTTTGTTTCCTAATTTATCTGGAAACACTATTGCAATATTATTTTCTTTTTCTAACTCTCCATTAGATATATCTTCAGCTGTTTCTATAGGATTGTTTTGCCCTGTCGTTTGAATTATTATGTCTTCTAAGCTCAGCTTTGGTTCTTCCTTTAATTTAAATGGATTAACTTGATTTTCGCTTTCTTCCATATTATCCTTCTTTCATAAGTATTATATTTGCAATAAGTCTATATTTAATAATGAATTTTGTCAATAATTATAAAAAAAATTATTTAACATTTTACTTTCGTCAATTGAAAAAGTAAATGCAAGTTATTAAATAAGATATTACATTTATTCTTACACACTATCATTTGATTGGTAAATACAATTTTCTTTTTCTAAATATGATTTACTTTTTCGATTAATCTCATAATATTTGGTATAACAGTTATAACATATACTTATATTTTCTTGTAATATATTGATTATTTTTGCCATAATTTGTAATATTCTTTTTAACTTTTTTATTATATTCTCTAGACTTTTTAATGAATATATGTTATACTTAAGATTGTGATTATTATTTTAAGGAGAAATTAACATATGAATTTAGAATTTCAATATATTCCATCAGATCCTATCGAAGAATCTTATAAAAAGCATATGAATTTAAAAGAAGACAAAAATTATAGAGAGCAAAGCATCAAAACTGCTTACTCAATTATTGGCTTATTTGAAAAAACATATCCAGGAGTTGTCATAGAACCACCAATTCTACGAGAGAAATCTCCAAGAAGTATAAAAGATAAAATTAAGAATCTTGAAATAGAAAGAACTTCAAAATTAGCCCTTCTAGAAGCTGAAATTCCAAATCAATTGCATTCTTACGAAATAAAAAGATTTGGCAAAGTTCAATTCGTTGATTATTATCATTTGTTTACCCTTTTATCTGAAAGAGTTGATGAAACTATTGATAGTAACAAGAGAGATTTCTTTAAGTCAAATATTCATAATGTTTTGTATAAAGATATTAATCAAATAGACATTCCATACGTTGAAGCTTTGCTATTAGGAAGTGATAAATTATCTAAAACTACTAAGTCTTCAATTTGTAGAGTATTATATGCTAGAATTGAAAGTAGTAATTTATCAAATAAAAAGGAACTTTTAAATGATATAGACAAAAACTTTGGCAAGAAAGCTGCAGAAATATCTGGAGTTACTAATAGTGATATTCTTTCTCATTCAAGTATAGATTCATTAATTAATGTTCAGTATGATACTGCTTCTCCTATTTATGACAACCGTTATTCTTCTAAATTGGAAAGATTATTAGATGAACAAGAATTTTTAAGATGTAAAGATTTGCAAGGTATGCAAATTATTATTAAAGAAATTCCAAAAAGCTTTTCAACAGATAACTATCAAATTCAAACATTATTAACTGCTAGAAATAAATTAAAAGATACCAATTCAAATGAATATAAAAAATTAGATCAAGAATGTATGAATGCAATTTCTAAAGATTTTATACAACGATTCAAAGGTTCTAATATTAATTGGTTATCTTCTAACAATGCCAAACTAATCCGTGATTCAGATAAATTTAAAAATAAGCCTAATGGTTATGTTGCCGGTCATACAAAATTTGAACTTTCTAATGATCCTAACAAATCTTTTGAATTGCAAGTCAAATCCATATATGTTGATGAATTATCCCATGGAAGTGGCTCTGCATCTCACTCTGCTAGGAGTGGTAAAAATAGAATAATTCCAGCATTAGCAACTAATCAAAAAATATCAAATATCAAGGATGTTAACCCTAGTGCATTAAAAAAATTTTCAAAAGATTTAGATTACTTCTTGCCAAAATTTATTTGTTTTGAAAAAGAAGATGGAAAATATACTCATTATATTTTTACCAAGCAAGAGAATTGTTTTAAATTTTTTGAAGAACATTTCAATAAAAATCATAATACTGCTTTAAGATTGGCTTTCCTTCTAAACTTAATAAGCAGAAATGACAATGATGACAAGGGCATAGGCGAAAAATAAATATAAATAGGAAGATGATTGCAATTTATTTGCATTCAATTCGTAATTTTCCCAGGTACTCCTACTATAGTTGAGTTATCTGGAACAGGTTTTATTACTACAGCATTAGCACCAATTTTAACATTGTTTCCTATCTTTATAGGACCAAGAATTTTAGCACCACATCCTACCATGACATTATTGCCAAGGTCAGGATGTCTTTTATTTTTGTCTTTTCCAGTTCCACCTAAAGTTACACCATGATATATTGTACAGTCATCACCAACTGTCGCAGTTTCTCCAATAACTATTCCCATTCCATGATCAATAAATAGTCTTCTCCCTATTTTAGCTCCTGGATGTATTTCTATTCCTGTTAAAAATCTAGCAAGTTGTGAAATTAATCTTGCTAGAAATTTTAAATGGCATTTATAAAAGAAATGCCCTATTCTATAATATACTAAAATATGAAATCCTTGATACAATAAAATTACATACAAAATATTTTTAGCAGCAGGATCTTTTTTCTGTATATTTCTAGCATCTTCATATAACTCTTTTAAAACTTTCATATTATATATTATGCAAATAAATTATATCGTTGCATATATTTTCTTCAGATAAATTATTAATTTCTTCAAGTTTTTTAATAGAACCTTGCTTTACAAATGTATCATCATATCCAAATCCTTTAAGTTTAATATTTTCCAAATTATTTTTTGAAATAATTTCTGATACTTCTGTAAATAATCCACCTTTTAAAGTTCCATCCTCAATTGTAACAATAAGATTTTTATTGACTTCTTGATTTTTATTGTTATTTCTTTCACTTTCATTCGAATTGCTATTCATATTCTTATTTGCATTACATTCATTTAATTTATTAATATTTATAGATTTACTTTTTTCAATGCTAACAATGTCATTATTAATATCAATAATTATTTTTTCATCAAATGGTTTTAAAAATCTTGCATTAATTACATTAGAATCTATATTATATTTTTCTTTTAAAATATTGCTTACTCTCATTGCTTTAGCAACCATTTTACCAATTCCAATAATAGTTATATTTGAATTTCCATTATATATAAATTCTGATTTTCCTAATTCAATTTTATTTTCATTTAGATTAGTATTATTAATATTTTTTGCAAATTTACTATAATATTTGGCATTTCCATTTTCTAAATTAGTGGTTCCATCTTCACTACCTTTTGGATATCTTATTACAACAGGTGAATTCATTTTGTTTATTGCAAAATCCATCATTTCTTCTAATTCTTTAAAATTCTTTGGAGCCATAATTGTTATATTTGGAATCATCCTCAAAAAAGCTAAGTCAAATATTCCTTGATGTGTTTCTCCATCATTTCCTACAATTCCACTTCTATCAAGGCATATTACAACATGTAAATTTTGCATACATACATCATGAATTACTTGGTCATAAGCTCTTTGCAAAAATGAAGAATACATTGCTACTACTGGAATACATCCATTAATAGCAAGTCCTGCAGCCATAGTTATAGCATGTTGTTCTGCAATTTCAACATCAAAGAATCTTTTAGGAAATATTTTTTTAAACTTATCAAGCCCTGTTCCCTCAGCCATTGCAGCAGTAATTGCTACAACTTTTTCGTTTTCTTTAGCAATTTCAACAATCTTATCACCAAAAACACTTGAATAAGTTCTTTCTAAACTGTTGATACTTTCACCTGTTTCAATATCGAATTTTCCTATAGAATGAAATTTATCTGGATTTTCTTCAGCTTGCTTATAGCCTTTACCTTTTACAGTTTTACAATGAATTAAAATTGGCCCAGATAAATCTTTAGCTCTTTTCATTAGAGCTTCAACTTTATCTATATCATTTCCATCAACTGGACCTAAATATTTGAATCCTAAATCTTCAAACATCATATTAGGAAGTACAGCACGCTTTACTTCATTTTTAATTATATGTACATTTTTTATAATTGAATTTCCAACCTTAGGAATTCTAGAAACTAAACTTTTAATTGCTTTATTTGAATTAGTATAAAATTTTCTAGTTCTCATTTTAGTTAAAGCTCTAGCAAGTCCACCAGTATTCTTTTCAATGCTCATTTCATTATCATTTAAAATTACTATTATATCAGTTTTGCTAACTCCAGCATCATTTAATGCTTCCAGTGCCATACCACCTGTAAGTGCTCCATCACCAATAACTGCAACAACTCTATAATTTTCTTTTTTTATATCTCTAGCTCTTGCAATTCCTAGTGCTGCTGATATCGATGTACTACTATGTCCTGTATTGAAAACATCATATTCAGACTCACAAGTTTTTGGAAAACCAGAAAGTCCATCATATTGTCTTAGTGTATCAAATTTATCTTTTCTGCCAGTTAAAATTTTATGTGTATAACATTGGTGTCCAACATCCCATACTATCTTATCTCTTGGAGTGTTAAACGCAGAATGCAGAGCTATTGTAAGCTCTACAGTTCCTAAATTTGAAGCCAAATGGCCCCCAGTTTTTGAAACATGCTCAATAATAAACTCTCTTATTTCATCCGCAAGTTTCTTCTTTTCTTTTATATTTAATTTTCTTAAATCATTTGGATTTTTTACTTTATTTAAAATTTCATATTTTGCATTATCTGTCATATTAATTCCTGCTACTTTTCCTAATATGTTTTAATTTTTTTATTTAAATTTATTATACTTTTATATTTATAAATATTAAAATCTGTTTTTTATAAATTAAGTAATTTGCTAATTAATAATTATTCATTTCAAAATTTTTTTAATTGATGAATTAACTACTTAGACTATTATTTTCTCTCATATGTTATGTATTCATATTTGAAATCATTTATGTCATCATCTGGGCCTTCTTCTCTTTCTATTACATTCCATTCGCTGTCTTTAATTTCAGGAAAGAATACATCACCTTGAAAATCTTTATGCATTTTAGTAAGATATAGCTTTTTGCTATATGGAAATAATAACCTATAAATAGAAGCTCCACCAATAACAAAGTTTTCCTCATCACCTTCTGTAAATTTTATAACATCATCTAATGAACCTACATATTCTATACCAGGAGTTCCTTCTTCTTTATCTTGTGATAAAACGATATTTCTCCTATTAGGAAGAGGTCTTCCTATTGATAAATAAGTATTTTTTCCCATTATTATAGTATGACCTGTTGTTATTTTCTTAAATCTTTTTAAATCTTCTGGCAAATGACATAATAATTGATTATTTTTGCCTATTGCATTATTTTCAGCTACTGCTACGATTATACTTAACATTAATTTTCTTCCTTTATTTTATATTTTTAATCTATATATTTCTAATTTAAATTTACATTCTTAATTTATAATTTAAATTAGAATTTTTTAATTTATATTTTCAATACATTCTATGTTAAATTAATTTATAGAATTTTTAAATTGCTACCGGAATTTTTCCAATATCAACTTCCTTGTTATAATCATAATCTTGTATTTCAAAATCTTCAACTTTAAAATCATAGAAATTTTTAGTATCATTATGAATTATAAGCTTTGGATGACAATCAACTGGCTTAGCTTCCATTAATTTCTTTACTAATGGAATATGTCTATCATAAATATGGCAATCTCCAATATTATGCGTAAGAGTACCAACTTCTAATCCTGCTTCCTGTGCAAACATACATAAAAGTGCAGCATATTGCATTACATTCCATCCATTTGCAGTTAGCATATCTTGTGATCTTTGATTTAAAATTAAATGAAGTTTTCCGCCTTTTACTAACCATTGAGTACCATAAGCACAAGGCTCCAATCTCATATCTTTTAACTCTTCATGATTAAATATATTAGTCATTATTCTTCTACTTGCTGGATCATTTTTTATTAAATATCTAGTGAAATCAACTTGATCAAGCTTTTGAACTCCATCTTTTGTCTTAAATTCATATTTCTTACCTAGTTGATAACCATAAGCTTTTCCAATTGTACCATTTTCGTCAGCCCATTGATCCCATATATGAGAATGTAAATCATGTACATCATTTGATTTCTTTTGCCAAATCCATAATATCTCATCTATCGAATTTTTAAAAGCTGACTTTCTTAATGTAATCATTGGAAATTCTTTTCCAACATCATATTTATTTTGAACACCAACAACTGAAATATAATTAGCCTCTGCACCATCTTGCCATCTTGTTCTTACTCCAGTTCCTTCTGACGAATATCCTTCATTAATTATTTTTTCACATGTTTCAATAAAATTCTTATCTGCTTCAGTCATTGAAAAAACCTCCTCAATATTTAATAATTATTTTATAAAAATATGATATTTTTAATTTAGCATTTCAATTAAAACTTTATTTTTATCTAATCCTTATGTAAATTTTTCTAATAACTTTATATTTGATTGCTAATGCATATTCTTACTTATAAAATTAACTTAATTAACGTGATTATAACATAATGAAATTTAAAAAAGCAACCAGTTGACTTATTATTTTATTAAATATATAATAAATTAAATTGAAAATCATAAAATTCAATTAGTAGTTCACAAGGCAGTAGCTAATATAGATAGTTATATATAAATTTAATTACAATAACATAAAAATAAACATAGTTAAATCTATTAAAACCTATTTTTTAAATAAAATACTACTGTTAAAATTAAAAGGAGGATATTATGAAAAAATATTTATGTGAATTTATTGGAACTTTTGTATTAGTATTACTAGGTTGTGGAAGTGCTGCAATAGCAGGAACAACGCTAGGAACTTTAGGAATAGCTTTTGCATTTGGCTTAGCTATAGTAGCAATGGCATATTCAATTGGTCAAGTATCTGGATGTCATGTAAATCCAGCTGTATCTCTTGCAATGTTTATAAATAAAAAAATGACAGTAAAAGATTTTATAGGTTATGTCGTTGCACAATTATTAGGTGCTTTTGCAGGTGCTGGAATATTGTATATAATAATTAGATGTACAGGTTTACCTTTTGCTGGTTTAGGAGCTAATGGATATGGAGATTTATCAGCTGTCGGAATCAATTTAGGTGGTGCATTATTAGTTGAAGTTATTGCTACATTTATTTTCGTATTAGTAATTATGGGAGTTACATCTGATAGCAAATACAGCTCAATTGCTGGATTAGTTATTGGTTTAACATTAACATTAATTCATATTGTAGTAATTCCTTTAACAGGTACTTCTGTAAACCCTGCAAGAAGTTTAGCTCCAGCATTGTTTGTTGGTGGAGAAGCTCTTTCTCAAGTATGGGTATTTATATTAGCACCTTTAGTAGGAGCTGCACTTGCTGCATTTACTTGGAAAGCAATTTCAGCTAAAGAAGCAAAATAAATTAAATTATAA
>JBPOHA010000015.1:0-6871 GCA_052036095.1 Bacillota bacterium | reverse complement strand
TTTTACCTCAAGATTTATTTAACTTACCATTATTTATTATTATTGTGAAATCTTTATTATCCTATATCAATTTTTTTGCAAGTTCTAATTCTTCTTTGCTTAAATTGAAATCTTTTCCTTTATTTTTTATTAGTTGGTGAATATTTTCTAACTTTCTAGCTTGATTTATTGTTGATTCTAGTGGTAAAACTTTATCTATTTTTTCTTCAATTTTTTCATATTCTCTTTCCATACCATTGAAATCTTTGTTATTATAATATTCTTTCCAATTATTTGTATATTTTTCAATCTTTTCTATTGAATTAATCTGTTCGTTGAATTCGTTTTCTATATTAGAGTCCACAGCGTCTAAAATTGCGTTTTTTCCTTTTTTTATTACCTTACCTATATTATTTGATATTGCTCCGTTTTTAACTGTCTTATTTACCGCAAAATCTAGGACAGAAGATATGCCATCAATAATCCCTCCATTTTTAACAGCAGTTCTTGCTTGATTAATATTTTCAAATTTACCTGTAAATACTCCTAATGTACTTTTTCCTAAATCTATTGCTGATGTTATAGCTTGTTTAACTCCTGCTCCTAATCCTCCTTTTATTAATGAATCTTTTATTTCAATTACTTGATCTTCTATAATATTTGGTAATAATGCTCTTATTCCCAAATTTATACCTTTATCTATTACTTTTCCTAGCGTTGAATTTAAAAAATTATTTTGTTTTTCTGTTGTAACTGATTCTATATTATTATCAAGATTTTTTTCTAAAAGATTTAATTCCAATTTTTCTCCTTTCTTTTTGATATAATACTGAATTTTAACTTAGATATTATAAGAAAATGTTTTTTATTTTTTGCAAATAAATTTTTATTAAAATTTACTTTAATTTAACGAATTTTTAGAATAACTAAAGTATAAAAAATTTTATATTTTATTAGTAATAATTTTGATTTTTTAATCTTTATGTTTTTGTTGTTAGCTTTTTAAATTTAATAATCCTATGATTATCATAAAATATTTTCTCCCTTATTTTTTTTATATCTTCTTCTATTTCTTTTTTTCTTAGATTGTTATTATTTATTGCTAAATCATAATAGTCTGTTAATTTTATTTTTCCCAATATTTTATTTCCTTTAAATAATTGCTTTAATATTTCATCATCTATTGATTGTTTTGTACATTTATTAAATATAATATCAATTTCTTTATTTTTTATATTCCATTCTTCATCATATATTTGAAGTAATTTTTGAGATTTTTTTACTTCAAGCATATTAGCTCCTGAAATAAATATACATTTATCTGATATTTTAATTAGTTCTCTTGTATAATCTAAGAAGCACTCTGAAGAAGTATCAATTATTATATAATCATATTGATATTTTATTTTTTCTATTAAATTTCTCATTTTTGTTGGACTTACTTGGGTATCAAAGTCAAAGATTAAATTTATTCCTGAAATCAAATCTAAATTAAATTTAGTTTTTATGATAAAATCATTTATATCAAATTCATACGGATTTAAAACTTTATTTTTACTTTTTTTTAAATTATTTTCTAGTTTTTTTGAATATTCATTTACTCCCAATAGTGTATGTAGACTATTATTTAATATATCAAAATCTATTATTAGTATTTTTCTATTTTCTATATTATTTGATAATGTTATTGAAAATACACTTTTTCCTATTCCGTTTGGTCCTAGAATAGTTATTACTTTACTTTCTTTTGTTTTATTTTGATTAAAATCCACTATTGGTGGTATAGTATTTTGATTATAAATATTTTCTTTATTTATAAATCTTAGTATTTCTTCAATATCTAAATTTTTATATATTTTGTAAACATCATATTTAGATTGTTCTGATATTAAAATAATTTTAATATTACTTTCTATTTTTTTAATTAAAGTAATAAGTTCATTAGTATCTATATTTCCTGGAATTTTTTCATCTATTATAATAAATTTTATATTAGAATCTTTTTCTAAATATTCTAATATTCCCTCTTTATATTGAATATCATTGCATGCAACTTTTATATTATTTTCTACCAATTTTTCATTTAAAATTGGATTTCCTATAGCTGTTATTACTCTACTTATTTTCATCACCTCCTATTATTTCTTTTTCAAAATCTGCTGAATCTATCTTTACTAATACGTGATTCTTTGCTATAAACATTATACACTCTCCCCTTTTTAATGATTTTATTTCTATTTTTTCTTTATTTGAAAGTTCTGTATATTTTTCTAATACTTTGATATTTTCCTCTTCTAAATTAAAAAATGTTTTAATTTCAGAATTGTTTATTATGCTTTTTCCATATATTCCATCATCTAGGCTAAATAAATCTGAAACATCTTGAGTTATTGCAACTGCACTTCCGTCCGTATTTTCTTATTGTCTTAAATATTTTATATACAAAACTTGCTACATCTCTATTGGATGTTACTCCTATTAATCTCCATACTTCATCTAAATATATTGATTTTTTAACTTTTCTATTTTCTTTAATCTTGTCCCAAAAAAATTCTATTAAAATGTACATTCCATATTTTATATTTTCTTCTCCCAATTCATATATATCACCTATTATTAATTTATTGTCTAATAAAACATTGGTATGATTATTTAAAAATTTAAGAGATCCTTGTATAAAAGGTAATAATTTTATTTGCATTTTTTTATCTAATATATTATACAAATCTTCCAATATTGGCATCTCATTTGTACTTTTGAAATTTCCATTTCTATCATATAAGGAATTATCTTCAAAAGTAATTTCTTTTCTTTTATATATTTCTATAATTTTTTCTTCAAGTATTCCTTTCTCTTCTAATGTTAATTTTTCAAAAATCAAATTAAAGAATCCTAATAATTTATTTATTTTTGTTGATAAATAGCCTTTTTGTCCTTCTTCTAAGCTTTCTTTTCTTATATCAAAAATATTAATATAAGTATCTGAAGACGGCCCAATTCTTATAATACTTCCATTTAAATTGTTACCTATTTGGGTATATTCTCTATCTGGGTCTATAATATATTGTTCAATGTCAAATAAACTATTTCTTAAAATCATAATTTTAGTAAAAAACGATTTTCCACTACCTGACATTCCAAATATACACATATTAGAATTTTTATATTTATTTGTATCATATTTATCTAAAAAAACTAATGAATCGTTATATAAATTAGTACCTATAAGTATTCCTTCTTCATCAAAAATAGATGATGATACAAATGGATATGTCGCTGGTATTGAGCTAGTTAGAATGTTTCTCTTGGTAGCATTTTTTACATTTTTTTCATTTTGCATTAGAGGTAGAGAAGATTTGAAAGTTTGCTCCTGCCTAAAATAAGCTTTTTTAGTTTGCATTCCACTACTTTGTAAAATTCCTTCAATTTTGTTTATTTTGAAATCTAATTCTTTTTTTTCTTTTGAAAAAGTTGTAATATATGTATATATAAAATATAATTGTTCATTATTTATTTGCATTTCTTTTCTTATATATTTTGCATCATTATACGTAAAGGCAGCAATTTCTGAATCTTGCCTTCCTTGTCCAATTTTTTCTAGATCAACTCCAACATTTCCTATATTATAAGTTAAATCTTTTATTACTTTATATGTATCTTGTTTTTCATAATAAATTGATATAAATATATCTTCGTTTGTATCTATTATATTTTTAAATATTAAGTCATTTTGTTCTCTTATATAATTTACTACTAAAATGCAAGAATAATATATTCCATCTATTTCAATATATTTAGGATTATTTAAGTTTATATATGAAGGACTTAAATAATCCTTTATATTGTATATTCCTCCTATATATTCGTCAATAAGAATCACCTCTTCTGTTTTTTATAATTAAATACTATATGGATTAAAAACTGAGACTAAAATCTCTTTTATTTGATTTTCATTTGTATATTCAGATATAATATTTCCACATCTTGATAACCAATCTTTAATTTTATTATAATTTTCTTGTAAATTTTCAATATTTTTATTTATATTTTGGTCTAACGTGAAACTTTTAATAATGATATAAAAATTTTTATTAGAAGATTTTTTGCTTTTATTAAGATTTTGAATATATTCTATATATTTTTTTGAAATTTCAATATTATTACTCAATTTCTTAATTTTATTTATATTTTTTGACAAATCTTCCTTTTTACTTTGAATTAAAACTTGTAGATTAAAATTACAACTTTGAAAAAATCTTTTATAGGAATCTAATATTGCTTCTTTCTCTAATTCTGTTTTTAAATTATAGTTTATTGGATAAACTTTAATTATTTTTATATAGGAGGAATCTTTTAATTTTATGATTCCATTTTCAAAAATGCTTTCAAATTGTAACCAGTCTTGAACAGCATTGGATTTGTTCAATAAACTTCTCCTTTCTTGTTTTTATATTAAATTATTTTCCACTTTTTGTCAACATAATTAAATTTACAATTTTTCTTATAAATCACACAAAAACGATAAAAACTGATTTTATTCAGCTTTTATCGTCATTTTATTTTAGCATATTTAATATTTCTTTATTTAATTTTGTCGAAAAGTTTTTACAAATTATTTATATTTAACTAATTTATTTTATATTACTTCTATTATTCTAAATTTTATTTATACTATAAAAATCTTTACATTATAATTGTAATATTTTTATTATTTTCTTTTTTATTATTCGTTGTATATTACATTTTTTATACATCAAGATTTTTAACAAATTTAGCATTTTTAATAATAAAGTCTCTTCTTGGTTCTATTTCATCGCCCATTAGTATATCAAATATTTGGTCAGCTTTCATAGCATCTTCCATTGTAACTTTTACAAATATTCTATTTTCAGGATCCATTGTGGTTTCCCATAATTGTTCTGGATTCATTTCTCCAAGTCCTTTGTATCTTTGGATTGAAACGTTATCTCTACCAATTCTTATCATTTCTTTATCTAGTTGGTCATCTGTATAGCAATACACATCTTGCATTCCTTTTTTTGATAATTTGTATAGTGGTGGTTGAGCTAAAAATACATGCCCTTCTTCTATTAAAGGTCTCATATATCTAAAGAAGAATGTTAGTAATAAAGTTCTAATATGTGCGCCATCAACATCGGCATCAGCCATTATTACTATTTTTCCATATCTAATTTTTGTAACATCGAAATCAGATCCAATACCTGCTCCAATAGCTTGTATTACTGGTTTTAATTTTTCATTGTTATATATTTTATCTGCTCTTGATTTTTCAACATTAAGCATTTTTCCCCACAAAGGTAATATTGCTTGATATTTTCTGTTTCTACCTTGCTTTGCGGATCCACCAGCAGAATCTCCCTCGACTATATATACTTCACATTCATCTGCATTTTTACTACTACAATCAGCAAGTTTTCCTGGAAGTGTTGTAACTTCTAAAGAATTTTTCTTTCTTACTAATTCTCTAGCTTTTCTTGCAGCTTCTCTAGCATGGAAAGCCCCAACACATTTTTCTAATATCATTTTTGAGATATTTGGATTTTCCTCTAAGAAATTAGATAATGCATCAACTACCATAGATTGTACTATTCCAGCTACATTACTATTTCCTAATTTCGTTTTAGTCTGTCCTTCAAATTGTGGTTCTTTTACTTTTACAGATATTACAGCTGTTAATCCTTCTCTTATATCTTCACCTTGTAAATTATCATCTTTTTCTTTTAATATTCCATGAGCTCTAGCATAATCATTAAATGCTTTTGTAAGTCCTCTTTTAAATCCTTCTAGATGCGTTCCGCCTTCTACAGTGTTAATATTATTTACAAAAGAATATATACTTTCACTATATGAAGTTGTATATTGCATAGCAATTTCAACTGGAACTTCTCCATCTTTCTTTTCTATATATATAGGATCAGTATCAATCTTTTCTTTATTTTTATTTAAGAATTCAACGAATGAACGTAATCCTCCTTCATAACAAAATTCTTCTTTTTTAGGATTCTCTTCTCTTAAATCTTCTATACTAATATACAATCCTTTAGTCAAAAAGGCCATCTCTCTTAATCTATCTTCCAATGTATCATAATCATATTCAGTTGTTTCAAATATTGTATTATCAGCTAAAAATCTGACTTTCGTCCCAGTTTTTTTAGAATCACCAATTCTTTTAAGAGGTTCTACTGTTTTTCCTCTTTCAAATTTCATTTGATAAATTCCACCATCTCTTTGAATAGTGACTTCTGTCCATTCAGAAAGAGCATTTACAACTGAAGCACCAACTCCATGAAGACCACCAGATACTTTATATCCGCTATCTCCACCGAATTTTCCACCTGCATGTAATACAGTATAAACTGTTTCTGCTGCTGATATATGAGTTTTAGGATGAATATCTACTGGAATACCTCTACCATCATCTTCAACTGAAATAATATTTCCTGGCTCTATTTTTACTATAATTCTATCACAATAACCTGCAAGAGATTCATCAACACAGTTATCAACTATTTCATACACCAAATGGTGTAATCCTCTGACAGAAACACTTCCTATATACATACCAGGTCTTTTTCTAACAGCTTCTAGTCCTTCAAGTACTTGAATTTGATTGGCTCCATACGCGTGATTGTACTTTTCTTCCATTTTATTTACCCTTTCTTTATGCTATAATTTCTATTTAATAAATTTAAATATTTTAATTATTTTTGTTTTATAATTTAAATCTTTTTCATCAATTTAGAGATACCACTCTTCATTAATTTTACTTTTTTATCTTTTAATTAATATTTTTCTATATATTTTTATTATATATTTTTTTATTATATATTTTTTTATTATATATTTTTTTATTATATATTTTTTTATTATA
>JBPOHA010000012.1:0-12630 GCA_052036095.1 Bacillota bacterium | reverse complement strand
ATTATCGTATGGAATGAGGAAAATCCAAATGGAAAGGTGTTAGGAGCACAAGAAGTAAATGAATATGGTGATACAACAATTTCATCAAAAGGATTAAAAGAAATTAAAAATGGAGACAAAATAGAATTTGTATTTGATTATTATACGTATGAAGGCGAATACAAAGATTCATATACAATAGGAGATCCATTTGTTGTTGAAAATAATAATTTAACAGTAAGCTATGAAGATGTTGGAGAAGGTAAATATTATGTATATTATAAAATTACTGATATTTATGGAAATGAATACTATACAGAAGCTGTTACTTTTGAATAAATTTATATAACAAAAAAATCTAGTAATAGTAGTTGCTTATAAACAGCTTTTATACAATTAAAAATAAATTTTGAAAAAATAAAAATTTCAACTTTGTAATATAAATGTAATAAAAATAACATAGAAAATCGCTTGATAAAATATAAATCATGTAGTATTATAAAAGCATAATTAGTAAATAACCAAGGAGGAATAAAAATGGACGAAGAAAACAAAAATGAATCACCAATATATACAAAAGTTCCAGCAAAAGTTACACAATGGTCAAGTTTTAAATCATTCATGTTTCATGAAATAAAATTAGAGCTTACACCTTATGAAAAAAATGTTTTTAAAGAAGTAAACAATTTTTGGAATCAAGAGATTTATTTTGATAAAGGTTTCCATCTAAGAAAGTCTACTATGGAATTCGAAGAAGAGCCAATAGTAAATGAAGATGAAACAGAAATAAAGATTAGTTTGTAATTTTTAAATAGTATGATTATTTGATAAAAATCCTATAGTTAATATATAGGATTTTTTATTTTATATAATAGTAAAGCTATACTTTCATATTATATAAAAAGATATGTTCAAGTAATGTATAGAAAAAATCTTTAAAAGTTTTTAAAATGGAAACAAATTTATTTGATGAATAAGTTTGTTTAAATTTGTATATTTATTATAAGCATTCTGATTTGTTCTTATAAATCAAAAAAATAAATATTATTGTAAAAAAACTTGATAATTATATGATTTTGTAATAAAATAATTTTGTCCGTAATGGGTATATTATTTAAGGGAGGAAATTAAATTATGTCAACAAAAATAGGTATTAACGGTTTTGGAAGAATAGGAAGATTAGCATTCCAAACAGCATTAGAAAAAAGTGATGTAGAGGTTATTGCAATTAATGATCCATTTATTGCAGCTGATTACATGGCTTATATGTTAAAATTTGATACAGTTCATGGAAGATTTGACGGAACAGTTTCAGGAGAAGGAAATACTTTAACTGTAAATGGAAGAGCTATTAAAGTATATAATGAAATGGATCCACACAATATTCCTTGGGGAGCTGATGGAGTTGATTATGTTCTTGAATGTTCAGGAGTTTTCACTGAAGCAGCAAAAGCTCAAGCTCATTTAGACGCAGGAGCTAAAAAAGTTGTAATTAGTGCACCTTCAAAAGATGCTCCAATGTTTGTAATGGGAGTAAATGAAGATACTTATGATACATCAATGAATATAGTTTCAAATGCATCATGCACAACAAACTGCTTAGCACCTTTAGCAAAAGTTATAAATGATAAATATGGAATAAAAGATGGATTAATGACAACTGTTCACTCAACAACTGCTACACAAAAAACAGTTGATGGAGCTTCAAAGAAAGATTGGAGAGGTGGTAGAGCTGCAGCAGGAAATATAATTCCATCATCAACAGGAGCTGCAAAAGCAGTAGGAAAAGTTATTCCATCATTAAATGGAAAATTAACAGGAATGTCTTTAAGAGTTCCAACACTTGATGTTTCAGTAGTTGATTTAACAGTTAACTTAGCAACACCAACAACGTATGAAGATATTTGCAAAACTATGAAAGAAGCTTCAGAAGGACCTTTAAGTGAAGTAATTGAATATACTGACGAACCAGTTGTTTCATCAGATTTTATAAATGATATTCATACATCAATATTTGATGCAACAGCCGGAATAATGCTAACAGATACATTTGTTAAGTTAGTAGCTTGGTATGATAATGAATGGGGATATGCTCATAAATTAGTAGACTTAGCTCGTTATATGTCAAAAAAAGATGGAAATATGTAATAAAAACGCCCAATTTAGGACGAGCGAATTTGGTTCAAAACTAATCTAGGATTAGGAAAATAATAAATTGGTTTAAAAATATCAATGTTGTTATTGGCCAATTTAATTAGAAAATATATATGAAACGAATTTGATTCAAAAATACTAAATTTATGATTTAGAAAATTAGGGCGAAAAGATATTTTTTCGCCCAATTTTAATAATAAGAAAGGAAAGTATAATTTTAATTATACAAGGATTTTATATGAATAAAGTAACAGTAACTGATTTAGATGTAAATGGAAAGAAAGTTTTATTAAGATGTGACTTTAATGTTCCACTTGATGAAAACTTCAATATCACAGATAAAACAAGAATAATAGCAGCTTTGCCTACTATTAAATATTTATTAGAGCACAATGCAAAGGTTATACTTTGCTCACATTTAGGAAGACCTAAGGGAGAAGTAAAACCTGAATTTTCTTTAGCACCAGTTGCAAAAGAATTATCTGTACAACTAGGAAAAGAAGTTAAACTTGCTAAAGATGTAACAGGACCATCAGCACATGAATTAGCTGATAACATGAAAGAGGGAGATGTTATACTTCTTGAAAATGTTAGATTTGATCCAAGAGAAGAAGCTAATGATGATAGTCTTAGCAAAGAATTTGCTTCACTAGCAGAAGTATATGTAAATGATGCATTCGGAACATGTCATAGAGCTCATTCATCAACAGCAGGAGTTGCAAAATATTTACCAGCAGGTTGTGGTTTCTTAATTGAGAAAGAATTACGTATATTAGGAGATGCTTTAAATAACCCTGTAAGACCTTTTGTAGCAATATTAGGTGGCAAAAAAGTCTCAGATAAAATTGGAGTTATAGACAGTTTATTAAATAAAGTTGATGTATTATTAATTGGTGGTGGAATGGCATATACATTCTACAAAGCACAAGGTTATAATGTAGGAAATTCAATTTGCGAATTAGATAAACTTGATTTAGCTACAAGTTTAATGCAAAAAGCAAAAGATAAAGGTGTAAAAATGCTTTTACCATTAGATAATAAAATTGGAAAAGAATTTGCACCAGATACTGAAAGCAAAATAGTAAATTACAATGAAATACCAGATGGATGGGAAGGATTTGATATCGGACCTAAGACAATTGAAAAATATGAAGCAGAATTACAAAATGGAAAAACAGTATTATGGAATGGCCCTGTTGGATTATTTGAATTTGATCAATTTGCAATTGGAACAAATGCAATAGCAAATTGTTTAGCAAATTTAAAAGATTGTACAACAATAATCGGTGGTGGAGATTCAGCAGCTGCTGTAACAAAAGCAGGTTTAGCTGACAAAATGACTCACATTTCAACAGGTGGTGGAGCATCACTAGAATTTATTGAAGGAAAAGTTCTTCCAGGAATTGAATGTATACCAAATAAATAATAAAAGAATTAGAATATTAAAAGATTATAACTTTATATTATACTAAATATAAAGTTATAATTTATGTTAAAAGTATAGAATATACAAAATTATAAGATAGATTAAATTATAATTAAATAAATATTTATTTAGAAAGGATATTTATGAGAAAAAAAGTAATAGCAGGAAATTGGAAAATGAATATGCTTCCAAATGAAGCAATAGATTTTATAGAAGCTCTTACTCCACTTGTAAAAGATACTAAAAACGAAGTGATTATTTGTGTTCCTTTTACGGATTTATTTTATACATTATTAAATGTACAAGGTACTAACATTCATGTTGGAGCTCAAAATATGCATTGGGAAGAATCAGGTGCATATACTGGAGAAGTTTCAGCACAAATGTTGAAAAGTATTAATACAGAATATGTAATTATTGGACATTCTGAAAGAAGGCAATACTTTGCAGAAACTGATGAAACTGTAAATAAAAAAGTAAAATCAGCATTAGTGCATGGATTAAAACCAATTGTATGTGTTGGCGAAACATTAGAACAAAAGGAACAAGGAAAAACAATAGAAATTATTACCAATCAAATAGCTAAAGCATTAGAAGGCTTGACAATGAACGATTTAAGTAATACAATAGTTGCGTATGAGCCAATTTGGGCTATAGGAACAGGTAAGACTGCAACATCGCAAGATGCTGAAAATAGTATAAAAGCTATAAGAGAAAAGATAATGAGTATCTTTGGCATTGATGATATATCAATCCTTTATGGTGGAAGTGTAAAACCAGAAAATGCTAAAGAGCTCTTTAATATGCCTGATATAGATGGAGGACTCGTAGGAGGTGCAAGCCTTAAAGCTGATGTATTCAGCAAAATTGTAAACTTTGAAAACTAGACTTAAAAAGTAGAAAAGGATGAAAAATATGAGTAAGAAAGTTACTATGCTAATGATATTAGACGGTTTTGGAAAAAATCCTAATAAAGAAGGAAATGCAGTAGCAGGAGCCAATAAGCCTAATATTGATAAACTAATGATGAAATACCCAACAGCAGAATTATATGCAAGTGGTAAAGCAGTAGGACTTCCAGATGGACAAATGGGAAACTCTGAAGTTGGTCACACTAACATTGGAGCAGGAAGAATTGTATATCAGGAATTAACTAGAATAACTAAGTCAATTGAAGATGGTGATTTCTTTAGTATACCAGAATTAGTAGATGCTATAGAAAATGTAAAGAAGAACAATTCAAAATTACATATAATAGGATTACTATCAGATGGTGGAGTTCATAGTCATGAAAGACATTTATATGCACTATTAGAACTAGCAAAACGTAAAGGACTTGATAATAATGTATTTGTACATTGTTTCTTAGATGGAAGGGATACACTTCCAGCATCAGGAGAAGGCTATATTCAAAAGCTAGAAGAAAAGATGCAAGAAAAAGGAGTAGGAAAAATTGCAACAATTTCTGGAAGATTTTATGCAATGGATAGAGATAAACGTTGGCAGAGAGTTCAAAAAGCTTATGATGCAATGGTAAATGGAGTAGGAGAAAAAAATACATCAGCAATCCAAGCAATTGAAAGCTCATATCAACAAGAAGTTTTTGATGAATTTGTTGTTCCTACAGTAATTTGCAATGGAGATAAGCCAGTAGCAACAATAGAAGATGGAGATTCAGTAATATTCTTCAACTTCAGACCAGATAGAGCAAGAGAAATAACGAGAACTTTAGTTGATCCAGAATTTAATGAATTTCCTACTAAGAAGATGAAATTAAATTTTGTAACAATGACTCAATATGAAGATACTATGCCAAATGTAAAAGTAGCATTTAAACCAGAAGAATTAAAAAATACTCTTGGAGAGTATATAAGTAATAAAGGATTAACACAATTAAGAATAGCAGAAACAGAAAAATATGCTCATGTAACTTTTTTCTTCAATGGAGGAAGAGAAGCGCAATATCCTGGTGAAGACAGAATATTGATACCATCACCTAAAGTTGAAACTTATGATATGAAACCAGAAATGAGTGCATACGAAGTAACAGAAAAAGTTGTAGAAGCAATAAATTCTGAAAAATATGATAACATAATTTTAAATTTTGCAAATCCAGATATGGTTGGACATACAGGAAACATTGAAGCTGCTGAAAAAGCAATTGAAGCAGTTGATGAATGTGTTGGAAAGATAGTAGATGCAATAGAAAAACATCATGGAGTATTATTAGTAACTGCAGATCATGGAAATGCAGAGCAAATGATAGATTACAAAACAGGAGAACCATTTACATCACATACAACAAATCCAGTTCCACTTATATTAGTAGGAATGGAAAAAACAAAAATTAAAAGTGGAAAACTAGCTGATTTAGCACCAACAATGCTAGACATAATGGGCTTAGAAAAACCAGAAGAAATGACAGGAGAAAGCTTATTAGTTAGAGAATAAAATGAGGTGACATATTTGCAAGATGAATTAAGAGAAAAATGTAAAAAAATACAAAGTCTTATGTCAAAAGCAATTCCTGAAAAATGGGAAGCAATTTATTTATATGCTTCTGTGTTTCAAGAAAATATTGAAACAGAGCATCGCGGAGAAATGTTTTTTTATTACATTCCAAAAAAGATAATAAAACATAAACCAATAAATTGCTATGAAATTCCTGGTAAATTTGGAATTGATGATAATACATATAACGGAGTTTTAAAAAAATTATATCAAAGTATAAAAGAATTAAATCATTTAGCAAAAAGAAAATGGACAAATGTCACAATAACTATTGAGAATAATATATTTACAATAGAATATCATTATAATAATATAGCTCACTCAGCATATACTGATGAACAAAGACACATTGTATGGTGTTATAAATATTTAAAAACACCATTGGATGCATTAAGCCAAAAAGACAGAACTCTTGTAGAACATTATGAAGAAGAATCAAGTTTAAAACCGACAATTTATAAAGAAGGAATCTATAAAATAGATGAGCCTCAAGAAATTAGAAATCAAATATTAAAATGCTAAATATTATAAATAAATTATATTATTATTGGGTTTATTATATTTTATTAAAATAATAAAATTATTATGGATCAATTAATTAAGAATAAGAAATTTATATTAAGATAAGATATAATAAACCCAATAGTAATATACAAAAGTTTATTTATAAAAATATAATAAGAAAAGGAGAATAACAAAATGAACTATTCAAAAGAAGTAGAAGACATGTGTGTAGTAAAGAAAGGCGTAAACCATGGACCAGCTCCTATACCAGAAGAAGGAAAATGGGTTAAAGCTAAAGAAATAAAAGATATTTCTGGATTTACACATGGTATTGGTTGGTGTGCACCACAACAAGGAGCATGCAAATTATCACTAAACGTAAAGGATGGAGTAATTCAAGAAGCATTAGTTGAAACAATTGGATGCTCTGGAATGACTCAATCAGCTGCAATGGCAGGCGAAATATTAACTGGAAAGACTATACTAGAAGCATTAAATACTGATTTAGTATGTGATGCTATAAATACAGCTATGAGAGAGATTTTCTTACAAATAGTATATGGTAGAAGTCAATCAGCTTTCTCAGAAGATGGATTAACAATTGGTGCAGGTCTAGAAGATTTAGGAAAAGGTCATAGATCTCAAATTGGAACAATTTATTCAACAGTATTAAAAGGACCACGTTATCTTGAAGTTACAGAAGGATACATAGTAGACCAAGCTTTAGATGAAGATAATCAGATTATTGGATATAAAGCATTAAACTTTGGAAAAATGATGGACTTTATAAAAGGTGGAATGTCAGCACAAGATGCATTAGCTAAAGCAACAGGTACTTATGGAAGATATGCTGAAGGTGTAAAATTCGTAGATCCACGTAAAAACTAATTTATATGTAGAATTATAGATTAAAATTAAAAAGATAATAATTAATAAATTTCAACCATTAGCTTTATATTTTTTATAATTAAATAATAGTTAAAATTTTTAATAAAAAATCTAATAAAGAGATTTATTATTATAAAAATAATTGTGAGGTTATTAATAAAAATTATACATAAAAAAAGTTATAGAGTTGATAAGAAGAAGGAGAATAAATAAAATGGCAGTAACATTTGAAGGATATGAAAGAAGAATTAATCAAATAATGCCTGTATTAAATAAATACGGAATTAAAGATTTAGAAGAAGCTAGAAAAATATGTCAAGACAAAGGATTTGATCCAGTAGAAATGGTAAGAGGAATTCAACCAATTTGTTTTGATAACGCTTGCTGGGCATACACTGTAGGTGCAGCAATAGCAATTAAAAAAGGATGCACAAAAGCAGCAGATGCAGCTAAAGCAATAGGAGAAGGATTACAATCATTTTGTATTCCAGGATCTGTTGCAGATGACAGAAAAGTTGGATTAGGACATGGTAATTTAGCATCAATGCTATTATCAGAAGAAACAAAATGCTTTGCATTCTTAGCAGGACATGAAAGTTTTGCAGCAGCTGAAGGAGCAATAGGAATTGCAAAATCAGCAAACAAAGTTAGAAAAGAACCATTAAAAGTTATATTAAATGGTTTAGGAAAAGATGCAGCTCAAATAATTTCAAGATTTAATGGATTTACATATGTAAAAACAGATTTTGATTATTATACAAGTAAATTAACAATAGTTGAAGAAATTCCTTATTCAAAAGGAGAAAGAGCAGCTGTTAGATGTTATGGAGCTAATGATGTTAGAGAAGGTGTTGCAATAATGCACTATGAAGATGTTGATGTTTCAATAACAGGAAATTCAACAAATCCAACAAGATTCCAACATCCAGTAGCAGGAACATACAAAAAAGAATGCTGGGAAAAAGGAAAGAAATATTTCTCAGTTGCATCAGGTGGAGGAACAGGAAGAACATTACATCCAGATAATATGGCAGCAGGTCCAGCTTCTTATGGTATGACAGATACAATGGGAAGAATGCATTCAGATGCACAATTCGCAGGATCTTCATCAGTTCCAGCACACGTTGAAATGATGGGATTAATTGGAATGGGAAACAACCCAATGGTAGGTGCTACTGTTTCAATCGCCGTTGCAGTAGAAGAAGCTATGAAATAGAATGTTTATTTATTAAGATATGAGTGGATAAGTAAAGAAATACTTATCCACTTTTTATTTAAAAGTAAAATTTTATTTATTTTTTATTGAAATTAAGTGCAATTTAAGATAATATATGATATAGTAGAGTAAATTATAATTTTTAGGAGGAGAAATGAAAGAAAAGACAGAAAAAAAAGTGCAAGCTAAAACAATAAGCGAGACAAAAGGAAAAAAAAGAATTAATGAAAATGTTAAAGTACAAGATAATGAAAATGATACAACTATAATTTCAAAGAGAATTGAAGAAGAAACAATGCAAAGATTAGAAGATGGAAAATTAGATAATTCTAATAATAGTGCTAGAGGAAGTTATTTATTTGGAATAATAGGAGCATTAATAGGAGGAATAATAGGATCGATTCCTTGGATACTTGTATATGTTTATGGTAATATGATGTTTTCAGCATTAGCTATATTTATAGCAGCAGGAGAATTCTTAGGATATAAATTATGCAGAGGCAAAATAGATAAAAAATTACCATTGATTATAATGATATTAGCAGTAATTGTGGTATCAATAGCAACGTTACTTGTAATTCCAACAATATTAATAAAAAATGAAGGGGTAGAAGTAACTATTGAAACATTAAAAAACGTATATTCAAATCGTCAATTTGCTTCAGCAATAATAAGAGATTATGCAATTTCAGTTGTATTTACGATATTAGGAGCTAGCATAATAGCTACAACTATAAAAAAACAAATTGATGATGGGAAAACAGAATCTAATATTAAACTTGATTTAGCAAACCAAGAAGAGATTGAAAAGGCAAAAAAAATTGCAATAGAAAATATTAAACCAATATTTTTAAGGTTTAATGCAATTAGTAAAGAACATGGAATTTTAAAGGATGAATTAATTGCGGAAATAAATGATATTGAAAATGGAAAAAGGCAATTAAAGATTCTAGAAGAAAATGGTATAGTAAAAAAGTCAAGTGGAAGATATTATTATATAGAAAAAAATGAAAGCAATAATGCTAAAATAAAAAAGAATAGTAAAATAGTTTTAATAGTTTTAATTACAACATTTGCTATAATGGCAATATTAGCTGCAGTATTACAAATGAAAGGTGAAAAATTAAGCATCGATGAAAAAAATGAAATTTCTGATAGTGATATTAGCTTTGAAATTTCAAAAACATGGACACAATATACAAGTAGCTATTCATCAGGGTGGAATTTTTATAAGTATATAAATTCAGTGCAAAATTCAGAAACTATGAATTCAACTACTACATTATCTAGCAATTATAAAACTTCATACCCAGCTAATATTAACGTAGCTTCATTATCGGTAGATATAAGCAAAATTGCTAATATTAAAGATGTTGAGTCAAATATTAAGACGTATATATATTCTGGAGAAGATGATCCTAGTGAATATAATGCCGAGTTTATAAAATCAAAAAATGGATATGACACATTAAAAATTAAAATAGTATATAGTACAGAGCCAGAAGAAGTCGAATATTGTTATTATATATTAAATGGAGAAAAATTAATATCTATCGAATTAAGCAGTTACAATGTATCAGATTTAGATGAAATTGAAAAAACAGGATTAGATATAGTTAATACTCTAAAATTTAATTAGTAGTATTTAATACTATTAAATGTCAAGTTAAAAAATAAGTTCTATTTTTAGATAAAGCGATATATAATGATTAATTAAATATTACTTTATAATAAAGAAACACATAAATATTGGAGATAGGTAATTACTATAGAGATAGGTAATTACTATAGCAATAAGTTATAATGGATATAAATCGTAAAAAGATATACCTATCAAAACTAAGTGGTCAGTTTTATAAGATAAATAAAAATCTATGCTATAATAGTATAGATTTTTATATTATATTAAAGTTACATAAATTTTATTATGAAATTATATAATTTTAATATAATAGAATATAAATTTTATTATGAAATTATATAAATTTTAAAATTATGTAAAAAAGATTTTGTATAAGTAAGAAAATATAGATTTAATAATTAAATATTATTAAACCACTTTTATTTTCTATTAAAAATGGGGGTAAAATGAAAAGCAGAGCGGTACATGAATCAAGAGAAATTAATAATTACAGAGAATTATTGAATTATTCAGTAGAAAATTATGCAGATAATATTGCATATAAATATAAGGTTAATCCTACTGATAAAATAATAATTGAAAAGAAATATAAAGAAGTTGGAGAAGATGTGAAAGCATTTTCAACAGCATTATTAAATAGAAATTTAAAAGGAAAAAAAGTAATAATAATAGGTCATAATAGATATGAATGGTGTGTTACATATTTTGCAGTAACATGTGGAGAAATGATAATTGTACCAATAGATAAAGCACTAACAGATAAAGAAATATATAATTTAATAAAGAGAAGCGAAGCAGATGTTGCAGTATTTGATGAAAAATATTTGGAAACATTTAAGAAAGCAAAATCAGATAAAGAAATTAATTTAAAGACATTAATATGTATGGATGAAGTAGAAAACGACAAAGAAGTAGAATATTGGAATGATGTTTTAGAAGATGGAAAAAAGAAGCTAAAATCTGGTGATAAAAAATATGATGAAATGGAAATTGATAAAGATAAAATGTCAATTATATTATTTACATCAGGTACCACTAGCGAGTCAAAAGGAGTAATGCTATCACAATATAATATATGTTCAGATATAGCTAATATTGCTAAATATGTAAAATTATATTCAACAGATACTTTATTATCATTCTTGCCAATACATCATACTTTTGAATGTACAATTACTTTCTTATATGGATTTTATAGTGGTGTAACAGTAGCTTTTTGCGATGGATTAAGATATATACAACCAAATTTAAAAGAATATCAAATAAGTGTATTTGTTGCAGTACCTTTAGTGCTAGAAGCAATGTATAAAAAAATACAAAAAGGTATTGCAGATAAAGGAAAAGAAAAATTAATAAACAAGATGACAAAGATATCAAATGCTTTGCTAAAAATACATATTGATATGAGAAGAATATTATTTAAACAAGTATTAGATGTATTTGGTGGAAAACTAAGAGTAGTATTATACGGCTCAGCACCAATGGACAAAGAAACGATAATGGGCTACAATAATTTAGGAATTTCATTATTGCAAGGTTATGGCTTAACTGAAACTTCACCAGTTGTAACAGCAGAAACAGATAAAGAAAAAAGACCAGGTTCAATAGGATTACCATTACCTTCATTAGAAGTAAAAATTGAAAACAAAGATAAGGAAGGAATAGGAGAAATAACTGTAAAAGGACCTAGTGTAATGCTTGGATATTATGAAAATGAAAAAAAGACAACAGAAGTTTTAAAAAATGGATGGTTTAGTACAGGTGATTTTGGCTATATAGACAAAGATGGATTTATATTTATTACAGGAAGAAAAAATGACATTATAGTTTTAAAAAATGGGAAAAATGTATATCCAAATGAAATAGAATTTTTAATAAATAAAATTCCTTATGTTTCAGAAAGTTTAGTATATGCAAGAGAAGAGGACAAAACAGACACAATGCTATGTGCAAAAATTGTGTATAACAAAGAGGCAATAGAGCAAGCACATCCAGGAGAAGATTATGAAAAAGTATTGTGGAAAGATATAAAAGAGATAAATTCTATTTTACCTATATTTAAACATATAAAAAAGATTATAGTAACTGATGAGCCTATGGAAAAAACTACAACACAGAAAGTTAAAAGGGGAATAGAACTAAAAAAGTTATCTACTAAAAGTTAAAGTATATTAAAAAGCAAATGTTATATAGCAATAAAATATTACTTATAAAAATAGCAAGATGCAAATTATAAAAGTATATTTTATGTGAAAAAGCTAATCTCTACTTATAAATTTGAGCTATTTACAAATATTAAATTAATAAAAA